>NZ_WEKT01000011.1:0-113089 GCF_009874545.1 Vibrio eleionomae
CAGGGCAAACGCATGAAACCCCTTGGTTTTAAAGGCCTGTAGAAAAGGTTATTTTTGAAGAGTCGCTCAGTTTACCATCATCAAATAAACCTTAACTCACAATAAGTTAATTGATCATGATGATCAACAAGTTCCTTATTATGACTTTGTGATCTGATAGTCTCACGATCAATCACTAAGTTTAACTCATGGATAAAAAATCATTGTTTGAGCACCTTTCTATCGTAAGAGATTTTCGTCAAGACTGGAAAGTCGACCATAAATTGACAGATATTTTGTTCCTCACTGTTTGTGCTGTGATTGGCGGAGCGGATGGTTGGGATGAGATAGAAGATTTTGGTCAAATTCACGAGTCTTGGTTTAGAGCCAGAGGAGAATTTGAGCAAGGCATACCGAGTCGCGATACCATTCGGCGGGTGATGAGTAAGATTAATCCGGCGAAGTTGCAACAAGCTTTCATCGCTTGGATGAAAACGTGTCATGAGCTAACGGGCGGTGACATTATTGCCATCGATGGTAAGACATTGAGGCGCTCTTTCTCAAAAGAACACAGTGCCATTCACATGGTCAGTGCGTTCTCGGTGAAAAATTCGATTGTGTTAGGGCAGGTAAAAACAGAAGAGAAATCGAATGAGATCACCGCCATTCCGGAGTTATTGGAGCTACTTGATATTAGCGGGTGTTTGGTGACGTTAGATGCAATGGGTTGTCAAACTAAAATCGCTAATAAAATTATAGAGTCGGGAGCGGACTATCTTCTGGCGGTCAAAGGGAATCAAGGTCGACTGGAAGAGGCATTTATTAAGCACTTTCCGATGCCAGCAATCTTGGCATGGTCCGGAGATAGTTACGTGACCACGAACAAAATCGAGCACGGACGGCAAGAGCAGAGGCTTTATATCACCAGTGAGTTGTTTGATGACTTTGTAGACTTAGGTTTTGAATGGCGCGGCATGAAGACATTGGGGATTTCGATGTACATGCGCAGTAAGCCTGAAGAAAAACCGAATGCAGATGAGATATTTATTCGTTATTACATCAGCTCGAGGACATTGAGTGCAGAGCAATTTGCTGAGTCTATCCGTAGTCACTGGCATGTCGAAAATAAGCTGCATTACAAGTTGGATGTGGGTTTCAACGAAGACCAAAGTCGGATACGAGCTGATGATGGATCAGAAAATTTTGCTAGGATCCGCCACATGTGTGTATCACTGATATCGAATGAAAAAACGTTCAAAGGTGGAGTAAAACGCAAAAGGAAGATGGCCGGAATGAGTGAAGCGTATTTAGAGAAGGTTCTCGCAGCCCTTTAATGATGGGCACCTTCATGCTTTTGCCCTGCCGCCACATGTGTGTATCACTGATATCGAATGAAAAAACGTTCAAAGGTGGAGTAAAACGCAAAAGGAAGATGGCCGGAATGAGTGAAGCGTATTTAGAGAAGGTTCTCGCAGCCCTTTAATGATGGGCACCTTCATGCTTTTGCCCTGACAGAGTTGGGTGATTGAAGGGGTATTTGGTGCCTTAGCTGAGCAGCTTATACCTTCTGCTGATACATTGATATTCTTAGATTTAGAGTGGTCGGTGTGTGAGAGTTCCCTTCGTGCTCGGGGTTCAGAGAGTTCGAAGCAACTTGATGTTGAGCAGGCGGAGAAAAATTTTGGCGAGTTATTGCAGTGGGCTTCTGAGTACTCGGAACGAGAGTCCAAAAGCTCATTGCGATTTCACCAGCAGTTGTTCAACGATTTTCACGGCAAGAAAATACGTTTTGCTACACGCTCACAAGTCAACGCATTTGTTGCGGAAGCAACAGGCCAATAAATTGCTCAAGCCAACTTTTAACGCGTGGCATTAGGTATTCGTTACTATTTCTTTCCCATATAGTCGCTTACAAAAAAGATGGTGGCTAACAGTTGGTTCGAGCTCATAACACACAATTTAAGAGTGATTCAGCACGTGTGGCATTTTTGGTATGTGGTGACTGCTGTGTTGAAGTGTAATGCAGCAGTTTGCATATTAATTTGGGTGTTATGCTCTATGGAGATACCTATTTGAAAGGCCTTATAAAGATAGTTTTTATAGTTAATCTGGTCGCTGCGTTAATTGTATTTATATTATCTAGATACGTTCAGTTTTTTAAAGCGACATCATTGTCAGATTTTCTGTTTTTTGTATTGATTGTGATTTGGGCGCTAGCAAAATTACTGTGGGAGGGTGGTGTTGAGAGTAAGGTTTCTCGGTATGATGATCCGGTAACAGACAAAGTGTATGGTATGGTAGAGGGCCTTGATTTTGTTGAAGATGAACAAAATCGTAATCAGCAAAACTATCAAACAGGTCTAGTACTGTTTATCGCAGGACTTCCAGCATTTTTAGCACTGTTAGTAATGCAATTTCTTTAGGCACAAGAATAACAAGTCGCGTCAATTGACAAAGTAACTGAGCTCAGCGTTATGTGAATTGAGTAAGGAGGCTCAATGGCATTTGTAGAAGAAAAAGTTAGAACAGTACTACGTTTAGAGGGGCTTTGTATTCTAGGTGCCGCCGTGTTTTTTTTCGCACAACTGAGTGACGATTGGAAATTATTTGCTTGATTAAACGTTTAACAGCCCTAGCATCAAATGGAGAATAAATGAATAAAATTGAGATTAGGAATGCAACTATAAATGATGCATCCACCATACTAAGATTTATTAATGAGTTAGCAACTTACGAAAAATCGCAGCAGTCAGTAAAAGCAAAAATTGAAGATATAGAGCAAAGTCTTTCGCGTGTGAATAATCATAAACAAAAACGTTGCAATTGACTTCGTTTCGTACTGACAGGAATTTGGGTTCTCTAAATTAGCGCCAGCATTCGACAATTGAACTACACCTTATGAACTCTTGGGAAAATAAGCATGGACCACAAAGAATTCAATCAATTTTGCAGTTCATTACGAGCCACGACCCATGTAGTTCAGTGGGGTGGGTCTGATGTATGGAAGGTCGGTGGTAAAGTATTCGCCATTGGTACCAAAAGTAAAAATGGAGCCCCCGCATTTACGTTCAAAACCTCTGATCTCAATTTCGAATTTTTGCGAGAATCTGAGGGCTATATTCCAGCGCCATACTTTGCCAGTCGAGGTATGAAATGGATTCAGCAAGTAGGGAATTCAGAAAAACTAAACGAGGAACTAAAGTATTATTTATCAGAGTCCTATCGTATAGTTTCACAAAGTTTAAGTAAACGTAAACAAAAGGAATTGGGCTTAATAACAGCCAAGTCTTAACCTCGCTCACAACAAGTCGCTCAGCGTTATGTTTTATCAAGGAGAAAGGAGAACATGTCTATACATATATGGTTAGCATTTGTACTAACAGCCAGTTTAATTCTTATTGTACCTGGGCCATCGATTATTTACGTTGTGGGGCAATCTCTGAAACATGGGCGCAGAGCTAGTTTGCCGCTATCAATAGGAGTAATACTCGGAGATGCATTATGTATTGCATTATCTCTGTTAGGTTTAAGTGTATTTTTGTCGGTGTTTTCAACAGCGTTTATTTTGATAAAATACTTAGGTGCAGGCTATTTAATATACTTAGGTGTAAAAATGTTTAGGTCTAGCTCAACAGTAAGGCCTCAACAAATTGATTCATCAGATTTTGATTCAAAAAAATTATTTAAAGATGTTTTCTTGGTGAATGCTTTAAATCCTAAAGGTATAGTTTTTTATTCTGCATTTATGCCTCAATTTGTCGTTTCTCAAAGTAATGTAGTTTATCAATTTAGTATTTTGGCGATAACTTTTTTATGCCTAGCGTTTATTAACGTTACTTTTTATTCTTTCTTGGCGTCTAAAACAATCCAATTGTTTAAAAAAGCTAAGTTTCTAAGAGCATTTAATGTAACCGGTGGGTTGTTTCTTGTTGGCGCTGGCCTATATACAGCGACAGTTAAAAGAAATTAATTATATTGAGTAAAAAAAACGTTCTAATTGACCTTCTACTGTAACGAATTTTTGTTCCTCAAATTAGCGCTAGCAGTCGTGCGTTGAACTAAAAGTTATATTTTGCAGAGGAAAAGTTGCGGAATCTGAAGAGATCGTTCCTGAATGGCACAGTATGAGTGACATACCATTTGACAGAATGTGGGATGACAGTAGTTATTGGTTGGAGCAGATTTTAAACGGTAAAGAAATATGGTGTCAGTTTACTTTCAACCAAGAACTGAAAGTAGAAAACTGGATTCAACAGGAACTTAATAGCAATACTTAGTTAACAAATAAAGGTGTAGGACGCGAAAGAGTTTAAGCGCTATGAAAAAGGAAATGCCAATGACCGAGCTATTTAACACTAGAGAATCGGGCGTTAAGGAATTTATGTATCGGCGATATACAGTTCCATATCTAAACGGGAATACAAATCTACCTCAAGGGATTATGGGGGCTGCTTTCAAGTTGACTAGAAGTGAGGAGATGGAGTTAGCCGATAAGGAGCTTTTGTTGGAAAAGCTTCAATTATTTCAAGATTCGTTGCCGACTCCAGACATATTTGATTCAGATCGAAATAAGAAGGCTATATGCTGGTTCAAGCCAACGGCCCATTTATTTATTGACGCGGTTGAAGAAGTTAAATTAATCACTGAGAAATATATTAGTCCAATACAGCTTCATGAATCTGAGAATATTGGTGAAATTGTGTATGAAGATGAATATCAGGTTATGGCAATACCTTAACAATCGCCAGCAGCCAGCACATTCTGGGCTTTGGACTAATAATTCACTGGCGTTCATTTTTAGCCGCGGTCGCGGGCGATAGCTATCAAGAGTTGGTTATGGAGTCTAATTATTTAATTCATGATGAAATATATACTCGAGTTAAAAATGCAGGTTTAACTGGATGGGGAGGTAACGAAAGAATTGCTCATGAGTCAGAGTTGATTGAAAGAGTTCTTTCAATCAAAGATATTCCTACTAAGGGGAAGCTTCTTGAACTAGGTTGCGGAGAAGGACATTTAAGTCGTTATTTTACAAAACTAGGATATGAAGTAACAGGAGTCGATATTTCATCTTATGAGGTACAAATAATTTCAAAATGGAATTCAATATAAGAGAAGCAACATTAGACGATGTTTCAGCAATATCGGTTTTAGGTCGTATGACATATAAAGAACACTTTGCCGATATTTGGAATGACAGTGATAGCTTTTTAAATGCCGATTTTTCAATTGATGCGATTAAATCGTGTATCAATTCGCCATCAAGTCATCGCTATCTACTCGCCTTTAGAAATAATATCTTGGTAGGTTTTGCCAAATTAAACATTAATTTTGAGTTGAACGGTATGGGGATGCCATGCATTGAATTGCAAAAAATCTATGTAAAAAAAGATAGTGTTGGCAATAATCTCGGTTCAGCGTTAATTGAGCGCGTAGTGGAACTGGCATCAGAACTCAATAGCAAATACGTATGGCTGGATGTGTTAAAAAACAACGTACAAGCCCAGAAATTCTATCAACGACATCAATTTGGAATCGTTGATGAGATACCTTATAAAACTGACAAGTATGAGATAGGAATGTTTGTTATGGTCAAAAGGTTAAAACACACTTAACCAAGTAATGGCCGCTCAATGATTTAAGCTATTCAAATTTGCGCATTTAAACTGCGACAAGGAGGTTTGATTTGAAAGATTTATGTATTGTTCAGGATTCGGATCCAACGATATTAATTGAAGTCGGTGAAGCACTGGGTAATTCTGGAGTGAATATTGAAGGTTTAAGCTTATCCACATTAGGCAACAAGTCAGTTGTGCATTTTCTTGTCAATGATGAGCAAGCGGCAATAAAAGCGTTAGAACCAACAGCGCTAGACATTGAGTCAGTATCTGATGTTTCATTCTGTTCAAAGACCAAAAGCAAGTGACGGGTAAACCAGGATCATTCGGTGGTATTTGTAAGTTACTGACCGATAATGGTTTAACGATCAAATTTAGGTATCCTGCTGAGAATTATCGTTTTGTGTTTGGTGTGGATAACATAGAAAAAGCCAAGCAATTACTAGCTTAGTTTTATAATGAACGTGATAAATATGGTTATTAACTGTAGAGTTTTGGAAAGTGATGATGTGCCTTCTTATCGTGACATCCGGCTTGAGAGTTTAAAATTGCATCCAGAAGCTTACGGTTCCAATTATGACACTGAGCGTAAAAAGTCAGAGTTATTCTTCGAAAATCAGATCAAAAATCAAAGTTCGGAAAACCTGATGATAGGAGCATTCCATCACTCTATGCTTGTGGGATTATGCGGACTAATAACGATAGAAAATGATCAGTTTTCAATCGTGCAAATGTATGTAAAAAGTGCATATAAAGGGCAAGGTATCGGCCAAGCTTTACTCTCTAAGGCGAAATCCTTGTTGTTACAATATCAACGTTCAGGCTTAGTATTAACGGTTTATGAACATAACAAGCAAGCCCTAAATTCATATATTCAAGCTGGCTTTCAAGAGACTTCGCGCCGAGAAAATGAAATTGTCATGCAATTCGGTCACGGTGTTCTGTTGGTATCGTGACGTAATCATCATAGATAAATTCATTATTTTTAATAAGTTATAAATAGCGTTAGGAGTGTAGGTGTATGGCTTTGGTCGTAAGACAAGTTATTCTCGACTATGCTCAAGGTATTGTCGATGTCTTAAATCCCATCATTGAAGAGGGATTGTATACAGTATTAGATACACCGTTCTCCGCTAAACAAGAAAAAGAGTTTATTGCTCATTTTCCTAAGCAAGGCGTATTTACTGTTGCTTTGAATGAAGACCAAACGAACGTGTTGGCTTTTCAAAATATTGAGCCATTTGCTTCTTATACAAAAGCGTTTAGTCATGTTGGTGTAATTGGTACCTTTGTTGATGAAAGCTGCCGAGGTCAAGGCATCTCTAAACAACTTTTTCAATCCACTTTTGATGTGGCGAAGAAAAAAGGATATGAGAAGTTGTTTGCTTATGTGCGCAGTGATAATGAGCGTGCTTTGGCGGTGTATCGTAAACAAGGGTTTGAAGTGATTGGCACTGCGAAAAAACACGCGAAGATTGCGGATCAATATATTGATGAAATTTTGATAGAAAAATTCTTGTAATGAGCCATATCGAAATCGAATTTAAAGGATCATTTTAAGTTGATGAACATTGAGGTTGTGTTAGTGAATGCCTTTACCGTTAATAGTAAGGGCGGTAACCCTGCGGGAGTGGTGCTAAATTCCGACTCCTTATCTGAGAAGCAAAAGTTATTAATCGCACAGGAAGTCGGATACTCCGAAACCGCATTTGTCTCACATGGAGAAGAAGCTGATTTTCACGTGTCTTTCTTTACCACAACGGGAGAAGTAGACTTTTGCGGCCATGCAACACTTGCTACTTTTGCCACCCTCTATCAGAAAGGGGTGATCACTCCGGGAAGCTATACACAAAAAACCAAAGCGGGTTTGCTGGCTGTTAATGTCGAAGAAAATGGCCAAGTTATTATGCAGCAAACCTTGCCTAAGTATTTAGGAACGTTCGATTATGCAACCATTTCTCCATTTATTGGTATTGATGCTATACAGCTTGCCACAACTCAACTGCCAATAGAGGTCGTATCGACGGGGTTAAGCGATGTGATTGTTCCTGTGCCGACAGGCATGCTTGAGCAACTGCAAATTGATGAGCGTGGCTTAAGTGATTTTTGCCAAAAACATCAACTAGTGGGGATTCATGCTTTTGAGCTTAGTCTCGAACATGATGATATTACCGCCAGTTGCCGAAACTTTGCTCCTTTATATGGCATTCCCGAAGAATCAGCGACGGGTAGCGCCTGTGGTGCTTTAGCCTGTTATTTAACAAAACATATCTACCGTTCTACACATAATCACTTTCGTTTTGAACAAGGTCGGGTGATGAACTGTACATCGCACATTACCGCGACAATTGAGCAACAAGATCAATTAATCACTCAGCAGGTATTAGTGGGTGGAGCGGCTAGTGTCATTGGCGTTAAAACCATTGATTTGACGATTTAACGATAAGGTGTGGGGATTGTGAATTCTGCACCTTTAAAAAATAACAAGTAACTAAGAGGAACCATTCTGTGGAAATCGCTTTGAGTCTTGAACCACGTTCAGAGGATATCGACGCCATTTATCAAGGACTGGGGGGTTATAATCAGAAATTTGTTCCAGAGATAACCGATGAATCATTCGCTCTCCTAGTTCGCAACGATCTTGGAGAGGTGGTCGGTGGATTAACGGGGTTTATCTATATTAGTTGTGTGCAAATTCGTTTTCTGTGGCTTGATGACGCACTGAGAAAACAAGGGGTTGGTAGTCAACTTATGGCGCAGGTAGAACAGCTTTGTGAGCAACGAAACATCTCAAACATAGCAGTCGATACCTACACGTTTCAGGCACCTACTTTTTATGAAAAGCATGGTTATCAAGAGATTGGTCGGTATCCTGATTATTTAGTGCCAGGAATAGATAAAATCTTCTATTACAAAGTGCTATAACCATTTTATTGCGCTTTGCATAAGTGTATTGCTGCCTTTATTAACGGAACCACTTGATGGAAAACGATAGAATCCAGTTAACACCTCCCTCAATCCATGAACTCGATGCTATGTACGAAGTCATCGATCGTAACCGTCAATCATTACAACGTTTTTTGCCTTGGGTAACGCCCTCATTTGCCAAGCAAGATTTACTTAATAATACCGAGCAAGCGAGACAGGATTACGACCAATTTTCTGGAGAGTTCTGGTTTAACATTTTGGCAAAAAGCACTGGTAAGTATCTCGGAGCGATAGGATTTATTATTCGTGATAAAAATGTACCGTATTTTGAAATAGGCTATTGGTAGATCCTGATTGTGAGGGGAAAGGTATTATCAGTGATGCGATTGCGTTAGTCGAATCGTTTGCGTTTGAAACCCACGGTGCAAAACGTGTTGAGATAAAAATGGCGGCGACCAATCGCAAAAGTACTGCCGTTGCAGAGCGTTGTGGTTACCTTTTCGAGGCTCGCTTAATGAATGCGAGGGTACTACCGAGTGGCGTCGTAGATGATACATTGATTTATGCCAAAACGAGTTCATAACTCTCTTCTACGCTTACAAAAATTTATTATCTTAATGAATCAACAGCAGAAATATTGAGTTCATTCCCTTTTCAGTATATGTTCCGGTGCCCGTGTTTAAAGGAATAAAAGAAGATAGGTGGCCGATGAAAAGAGTCAATGTGGTTGGAACGAGTGGAACTGGTAAATTAAATCGCCTCTAAAACGAGACAAGATTCGATAGTTATTCGCAGCGGCGATATCGTGTGCATTTATCACTAATACTAGGAGTGAACAGTGACAGATATGATCAATCAGGGATTGGACCCACTTGGTTATATTACCAATCCGTATTCGGCAGACCATATTCAAGAAGAATTTAAGCCAGTGGTTGCGGGAGCGATAGCCGCTCTGCAAGTTGAGTTTCCTAATAAAATTCACAGTATCTACTTATACGGCAGTATCGGTCGTGGCAATGCGATTGTTGGTCAATCAGATTTGGATATGTCGCTGGTGTTTCACTCACCATTAACAGCCCAAGATGCCGAGCAATTAATGACGCTTGCGATCCAGTTAAGTGGACGTTTCTCAACAGTGACGAAGATCGATTTTGATCCCGGGCATGTGGAAGAAGTCCTAGACGCTCAAGAGACCTATCGTTGGCACTTTTGGCTCAAACATTGTTGCTGCTGTGTCTGGGGGGACGATCTCTCGGTAGGCTTTGCTAAACATAAACCGAGTGTCCATATTGCGCACGCGCTTAATGAAGATTTAGATGGCTTCATGGATAGGTTGCCAGCTAAAGGATTGGTGGCTCCAGATATTGCAAACAAAGTGGTGGCGAAAAAACTCATTCGCTCTGCTTATTACCTCATAGCGCCACAAGATCAAAGTTGGTACACCGATATTCATGATTGTGTGCATGCGGCTTATCCGTATTATCCAGCTTATCGTCATGAGCTAGAGTGGGCGCTGCAACTCGCTACCCAGGGAGTCAGTACATCAGGTACTTGTATTGAGCTTTTTCAGGCATTTGCCCCACACTTGATTGAGTGTTATCAACGGCAGTTATCTGTGAATCAGTAAGGACATAATCAATACTATGGATGTGGTTATTTTAAACGGCGCGAGTAGCTCTGGTAAAGTTCGATAGCAAAAGCGCTACAAGCCATATTGCCGGATTACTATTTGCATATGGGCATTGATACGTTTATCGCGATGATGCCGGAGAAAAGTAATGCGCTTAGCCGTGCTGATGAGCCGAGTGATGGGTTTTATTGGCAAACTCAGCAACACGCAGCGGGAACAGTTAAACGAATCTGCAGCGGTACTTATGGGAAACAGGTTAATCGTGCTTATCATTCTACCGTGAAACACTTAGCTAACTCGGGCCTAAAAGTGATTGTGGACGATGTCATGAATGGTGAACAAGAACAGCAGGCGTGGTTATCTGCATTAGTCGAGGTAAAGCACATATTTGTCGGTGTCATGTGTGATGAGCATACTTTGGCTCAGAGAGAACGGTCACGACCTGAGGGAATTAATGGCTCTGCAATAGAGCAAGCTCGTCGTGTTCATCAAGGCGTCACCTACGATATTACTGTTTCTACTAGTAAGCACACAGCAAATGAGTGTGCTCAACTGATCCGAGATGTTATTTTTAGCTCTCGCACCTGATGTTTACCCACTCAATATGATGCTATTGATTCTTTTGAGTGCTATTCATTAAGAGTGTTTCAAACAGCGCTTCAGCTTTGCTGACGCCTTCTGGCGTTACTACAACGGATTTATTTTTGTTCACCGGATCATCAATCAATCCTTGTTGGTAAAGATAATCCATCACTTCAAAATCGATGCCTTTCCAGGCCCGGCATGATGTATCAAACTCTGATTGGTCGTGAAAGGTAAGGTACATCAATGCCAAGGCAAATTCCGCAGCTTTATCAATATCATAATCCATTTAATTTATTTCCTAATTGATGATACGTTAACCAATAGGATTTCAATATACGCCTAGTTACATTAAATGCGAACACAATAAGTGCGTTAAAACGCACTCTCTAAAGGGAGTTAGGTTTGGAGATTACGCGCAGCAAAGAGTTTACTGCCAACCGAGCATGGGGAGCGAAAGACATTGCATCCATGAATGGAATAACGACTCGGTTACATTGGACAGACCAACCTTACAAATGGCACATCAATGATGGTGAAGAAGTGTTCGTTGTATTAGATGGGGTAGTGAAGATGTTGTTTAAGCAAGACGGACAAGAGCACTCAACCTTATTGCACGTCGGAGATATTTTCTACGCGTCAGTAGGCACAGAACATGTTGCTTACCCTCAGGGAGAAGCGCGTATCTTGGTTATAGAGAAAGAAGGCAGTGTATGAACATACAAATCGGCAATGATGCTTATCTCATCGATCAAGCACAGCAGATTAGGCATTCGGTATTTGTTATTGAGCAGGGGATCCCGCAAGCATTAGATGATGATGGTTTCGATAGCGATGCGCTGCATGCATTAGTGACAGACCATGGTGAAGCGATTGCTACAGCAAGGTTAGTGATTGATGAGCATCAACAGGCTGTATTGGCGCGGGTGGCGGTAGTGAAAGCGTATCGTGGCTTAGGTATTGCTGCCAAAGTGGTGCAAGCCATGCTGACTCATGCGGATAAATTAGGTGTTACTCACACAGAAGTTCACGCGCATGAATATCTACAACATTATTATCAACAATTTGGCTTTCGCTATGTCGCTCCTGTAGAAATAGTCGGAGATCATCAGTTGATCGAAATGGTGCGTCCGTACGCTACGATCGATGCAGAATGAGTTGTTCAAATGGGATACGCGCCGGTTTATTTCATTGATTGTTGCATTCGAAAAATAAAGATTTAAAGGGACTGATATGGATATCGCGATTCTGACATTTGATGGATTCAATGAATTGGACTCGTTGATTGCAGCGAGCGTATTGGGGCGAATGAGCCCGTTTGGCTGGAATATACAAATTACCTGTCCGAGTGAATCGGTGACATCAATGAACGGTATTGTAGTTACAGCTCAGCAACCACTTGAGTTCGCGAACACAGCCGATGTGGTTTTAGTAGGAAGTGGAACTAAAACTCGGGAGATTGTAAACGATCGCAACATTATGAATCGCCTATCTCTTAATACAGAAAAGCAACTTATTGGTGCCCAATGTTCAGGGGCGTTGCTGCTTGCTAAGCTTGGTTTGTTGGCGGATATCCCTGTTTGTACTGATGTAACGACTAAACCGTGGGTAATAGAATCGGGTGTCACGGTGTTAGATCAAGCTTTCTATGCTGCTGGTAATATGGCGACTGCTGGTGGGTGTTTGTCGTCACTTTACTTATCTGCTTGGGTTATTGCCAAATTATTTAGCATCGAACAGGCCCAAGCGATTATCGATTACGTTGCTCCTGTCGGAGAAAAGCCCCAAACCGTTGAGCGATGTATGTCGGCAATTACCCCATACCTTTAATGTGATAGGTATAGAAGAGTTATGACGACACTTAAATTTGCTGCTATCAATTTAGAGCGAGATTTTCCGTTTTGTTTGGCTGCTCGGCGCGATTCCTATTTTTGCAGTTTTCATACTGATGAAGGCTGTGAAGCATCCCTAGCGGGTTATCGCGAACGTATTGAGCAACGTTTATTGGATCCTCGTTGGTACTATTTGCATGTTTGGTGGGGTCACACCCTCATTGGGCAGTTAGAGTTTCGCACGTTTTACGATGAACCAGAGATAGGCTACGTTCAATTGTTCTATTTATTGCCTGAGTATCGGGGGCAAGGGTTAGCCAGTCAGTTACATGCATTGATTGAGGAAACGCTGCGCGATGCAGGATGCACTCAAGTACAATTATCAGTCAGTCGCACTAATCCTACTGCTCTGCGGTTTTATCATCGTCACGGATGGCGTTTTTACCAGCCTAATCCAAAACATCAAGAGACGGATTTCTATCGACTTCAGTTAGTATGATGCTTGATTTTGTTATCTAACTGGCTGAAATATATATGATGTCGCTGCGCTGTCGGGTGAATGTCACGGTGAGTTTTTTATTGCCATGTTAGATTGTGTTATTTGAACGTACAAAGGAAATGGTGTTGATCAAACAACGTCGCTTGCAAAAAGGCTGGTCTCAAGAGCAACTGTCCCAATTCTCGGGATTGAGTGTTCGTACAATTCAACGTATAGAGAGAGGCCAAAAGCCCAGCCTAGAATCTCTAAAATCCCTTGCTGCTGTGTTTGAAATCAGTATCGCAGAGCTGCAACTTAGTGATACAGCAGCGCTTCATAGCGATAGTGCGGTAATCAGTGATGAACAGCAAAAAGTGGAGAAGAAGGTTCAGGCCATCAAAGGTTTCTATTCCAGTCTGGTGACCTATGTGATTGTTATTGCAGCGCTGTTTGTCGTGAATATATTAACCAATCCTCACTATATTTGGGCTGTGTGGCCAGCATTAGGTTGGGGGATTGGTATTGTCATTCATGGCTTAAATGCATTTCAGTTAGTGAATCTTTTTGGCCCTCAATGGGAGAAAAAACAAATTGAAAAGCGCTTAGGGCGTAAATAGTGGTTGAGAGTGTATATAAAATAGATCGTAAGGAATTGAGAGTTGCAGAGTATTATTTTACAAGGATATATCGTTGTTCCAGGAGCAGAATTGGCTGCCGTACAAGCTGAACTGCCGACACATATTGCGTTAACACGCGCAGAAGCCGGCTGTATCGAGTTTCACGTTACGCCCCATCCTGAACAAGCGTGCAGGTTTGATGTGTATGAAGTTTTTGTCGATCAAGCCGCTTTTATGGCTCATCAACACCGGGTTAAGCAATCTCATTGGGGACAAGTGACGAAAAATGTCGCTAGACATTACAGTGTCACAGGCTTGCAGGAGGCATAGATGTCAGATAATGCGTTGGATCTTGATCATCTTCCTTTACAACATGCTTTGGTCGATTCGGTGACTGAGGCATTTATTCATGAGCCGGATGTGATTGCTGCGGTGTTACTGGGTTCTTTGGCTGCTGGGACTGGAGATCGTGTTTCTGACGCGGATGTCATTGTATTCACACAAAATGAATTTCATCGTTGTGCGCAGGAGGCGTTGGCCAAATTTGAGCAAAGTAAGGACATTTTCTATCAATTAGAAGGGCACCATAATGACCTTGCCACTTTTAAAAAGTATATTTTTACTGATTTGACCAGCGCAGAAATTCATTGTGCGGACGTTAACGAGCCATTTTTAATCGCAAAGCCCTACCAAATACTCTTTGATCATCAGGGCATCGTAGAACATCGCCTCACAGATGAACCAGCGCCTACACATGATCAATTTGAAGCTTATACCAATGGTGATGACGGTCTGTTATGGGAGCTCTTTGACTGCATTAAATGGCTAAGTCGTGATAATCATCAACTGACGAAAGCGTATTTGAAACAATTAGTGAATAAGCTTTGACCATTCGCGGATGAGGAGCTTATCAAAGCAATATAGGCGTTTATGGTAACGCGATAGAAAACATGTCACTCTATGTACTGGTACTGTGTTTATATAGAGAAGTATATTGTTATGTCGTTTCCTCCTTGTCCAAATTGTCAGTCTGAGTATGTCTATCAAGATCAAGCGCATTTGATTTGTCCTGAGTGTGCTCATGAATGGAATCCTGATGAAATCGCGCAAGATGATGCCCTTAACGTTAAAGATGCAAATGGTACTTTGCTTGCTGAAGGTGACAAGGTCACTTTAGTTAAGGATTTGAAAGTAAAAGGTAGCTCTCTTGTTTTAAAAATCGGGACTAAAGCGATCATTCGTCGGATTGTTGAAGGCAAAGATCATCAGCTTGATTGTAAAGTTGATAAAGCGGGCGAGATGATGGTGACGGCAGCCTTCGTCAAGAAAGCGTAACCCTGCCGTAACGATGAATATAAATAACGCCTCACGATGAGGCGTTATTTTTATAAGAAAAGGAGAATCCCACTGTGTCTTTAATCGCTCAAACACCACAACCCCCTTATTATGCTGTTATTTTTACCTCACTCCGTAGTGAATTAACGCAGGGGTATCAAGCTATGGCCGAAAGAATGTTGGTGTTAGCTCAACAAGAACCTGGTTTTTTAGGCGTGGAATCTGCACGAGAAGACGTCGGTATTACAGTGTCGTATTGGCAAGATCTTCATTCGATACAACGTTGGAAAACCAATATTGAACATCTTGAAGCACAAAAACTTGGCCGTGAGAAATGGTATACCAGTTTTAAAACGCGCATTGCTAAAATTGAACGTGATTATGAATTTATCGCGTCTGACAATCAGGCTGGTTAGCGAATAACATGCTCTTTTGATTAGCATTGCTGTATTTTAGGTGTACTTCCTCACTGATATCTCGGTACACTGTATGCATTCTAATAATGAGCAATTTTGTCGTATAGAGGTAGTGATGGCATTTTCTGAATTTGAACAAAAACGCTACGAAAAAATGATGAGTCAGTATATTGAATCTCGTCGGCCTGAACCTAAAATTCGCAATAAGGTTGATTTAAGTTTTCGAGTTTACGACTACAGTGTTGAAGTCTTTGAAGTTCGTCCCCATTGGAAAGATACAAGCGTGATCCAAACCCATTCGATTGCCAAAGCCACATTTGTCAACACTCAACAACATTGGAAGATTTTTTGGATGCGTTCTGATCTAAAATGGCATACTTATAAGCCTGACCCAACCGTTGATCGCTTGGAAAGTTTTATTGAAGTGCTTGAAACCGATGAAATGGGGTGTTTTTGGGGATAGTTCTTTTGACCGGTTGCTTAAAACAGCTGGTGGATGTCTAGTAGTGCAAAGGAATGATCGTACGCTCGCTTTATGCTTGTTAATAACGCTTTCGAACTTGCATCGTTAGACTATTTGAATGAATTCCAAAGCACTATAACTAAATCATTTAGCGCCATAACTTTATGAGTTTCCACATGTTACAGCTCTTCTTCAACCCCTAATAAATGATTCGGCAAGGCTGAGGAAGAGCTGTTATTTATGGCAGTAAATATCGGGTGCTACGCCCACCTGAATCTGAGCGGATTAAACAGTGATGTTCTACCAAGGCGGTCAGGTGGCGAGTTGCCGTTGCTCTGCTGACCTTCGCCACTTTTTGATATTGACTGGTATTGATACCTTGGGCAAAGTCGCCATCAAGCATACGATTCAACACCTTGACTTGCTCACTATTAAGCTTAGTTTGGTCGATATGGCGCCAAAAATTGGTTTTATAAACCGTTTGATCGATGTCTGCCAATACGCTGGCAAACGTATGCTCGAGCGTATCCAAAAACCAAAGTAGCCATTCGGTAATATCCACATCGCTTTTTTGTGTATGCTCTAATATCTGATAATAACTTTTGCGATTAGCCAATATGCCCACAGACATCGCATAGAAGCGCACAGACTGATGCTCGGCTTGTGCTAATGCCAAGTCGGTTAATAAACGGGTGATACGTCCGTTGCCATCATCGAGTGGGTGTAACGTAACAAACCACAGATGGGTGAGTGCAGCCCGCACTAGCGGATCAAGCGAGTAATCTTGTTTAGATTCATTAAACCAGTGGATAAAACGCTCGAGTTCTTGGTCTAACCTAGCACGATCGGGCGCTTCAAAATGCACATTTGGTCGGTCTATTCTCCCTGATACGACTTGCATGGGGGCATGACCGCGTAATTGGCCACCTATCACGGGGTTAAATAGAGTATATCCCTCGGGAAATAGCTTCTCATGCCATTGCAATAAGCGATTGAGAGTAAGAGGTTCGTCGAGGTTTTCTACCGCATCAAGCATAATATCGGCTAAGCCATCGGTTTGTTCGGTAGTTGGAAATGGACGTTCCTCACTTAACCCCAATTTATTCGCCAGCGATGAGCGTACGGAAAAAGCATTAAGCTTTTCTCCCTCAATGGCGCTAGAGTGGACGATATTAGCCAGTAGGGTATCGAGCATAGTTTGCTTTTCGTCTTGGGATTGAGCACTGACTTTGCCGACCAAGATACCTTGGTTTAATCTTACTTGACGCAAACGCGGCTCGATTTGGTGTTTATCCCAGGTAAAATTGGGCCATTGTTCACGTTGCCATATCCACATCATGTTCACCAGTGAGTCAAATGAGAGTTTTATTTGACTCACATTATGATTCAAATAAAACTCTTAAACAACTCATTTTATGATGCGAATTAGCAGTGTATTTGCATCAATCTAAGATAATTACTATTTTTAACGCACTATAACTTAATCTTTATGACCGTAAAAAACGATACCTCAAGCATTGGTGAACTCAAATTTTTCTTTTAAGTAATTGATTATAAATAAATATTATTGTCCAACTTTAACGCCACAGCGCTCAAATAAATGTTGCCAATACGCAATGTGATGTAATGTCGCCTGCCGAAATTCTTGATGGACTTTCTTTAACGGAAAAGGGGAGACTGTGTTTAGTGAAGATGAGGCGAATAATGGCGCAATAAACTGGATTTTTTGATAAGCACTATCGACGGAAGCGAGATAGGGCTGAATGTCACCGACGTAATATTTGTAAAAAACATTTTGCAATTGGTGAAAGCGTCGCTGGTCGCGATTTGAGCCGCACCAAATCGCAGAATCATGATGCTTAAGTTGCTGTGTTGCGGTATTAAGCCAATGAGTTAGGTTGGTCATCGAAAACATGAGATCGCCAAGCAAAGGCGATTTATCTAAAGTTTCTTGATAAGGCGTGATAGGTTGGGGCAACGGCGTTGAATGAGGCCGCGTCATCACCCATTGGTTTACTGTGAGTAATGCGGTTAATGCCGATTGAATATCACCATAATTCCGATCACGAAGATACCAACGATGGCTAGAGAGCTGGTGTCGCATAACATCACTGGTGTATAAAAAGTTATACCATTGCCAGGGTAACTGCTGTTCTTTTGTTTTTGTTACTTGAGTGAGCTGATGTTTCAGTTTGGGATCTATTTCGGGTGAGATAATACAATGATGAAGACCATGCAGTAACGCCATTTGGTAGTCAAGGTTACGAAATAGATCCTGAACTTTACCTAAAATAGAATTGCGCTCGGCAATTAAATGAAATAGCTGACAATGACGAAGCTGGTAACTGTCGAGAATGCCCAACGTCACTGCAGGAATCTGATGATTTAGGGCGCGTTTGTCAGGCAGTGATTGTGTTTGAATGCTTGGTTCGGGCATAGGATCTACATCTTGGATATTAGCGATGCGTGCAAGATAGGTTGAAAACTGTTGCTCTATGTGCGGGCGCTGCCATTGACAAGCGCTCAGAAAAAGAACAGCGATGGATGAGATAATCAACAATCTAACTGTCATCGCATCCTCCTCTAAGTATCATTTGATGATTGACCGCTATACCCAGTGATTATACGTACTCACTGGGTAGACACGATCATAATGATGCTGGCGAATTATGATCGCTCAAACGGCATATTCATTACCGTCATGCCGATCCGTATAACCCAACGATTGTGCACCACCACGATGTTGTACCCAATATAAACGATGTCCGAGCATCACTGCCGCTGAACTTAAGCCAATGATAAACCCAATCCAGAAACCTTGCGCGCCCATGGCGGGAACGACCCAATTTGTGAGCCCCAAAATGTAACCCGTCGGAAGGCCAAATACCCAGTATGCAATAAAAGTGCGGACAAAAATGGCGCTCATATCTTTATACCCACGCAAAACACCAGCTGCAGTCACTTGAATGGCATCGGTACATTGATAGATGCAGGCAAACAGTAATAATTGCATTGCCAGCGTAATCACTGCTGGGTTATCGGTGTACAGTTCTGCAATATATTGGCGCAGTAAAAAGGTTAACGTAGCGGTGATCACTGCAGTTGATACTGCAATCATCAAAGCCACATTGCTCGCGACTGTGGCGCCATGCAAGTTTTCTTCACCAAGCTTATTCCCAACGCGGATGGAGACAGCCGCACCGATACTCATTGGCAACATGAAAATTAAGGACGAGAAGTTAATCGCCACTTGGTGTGCTGCAACTACCAATGAGCCTAATGGTGATACCAATAAAGCGACAAGAGCAAATAAGGTCACCTCAAAAAATAACGCGGCGGCAACGGGAAAACCAAGTTTGAAGAGATTCCACTGTTCTTTGAGCTGCGGGCGATAAAACGTAGAAAACAGTTCGATATGTTTCAACCGTTTCGATGTCACCACATAAAAGAGCAACAATATAAACATTAGCCAGTAAACAATCGCAGTCGCGACACCACAACCAACCCCACCTAAAGCGGGTACGCCAAATTTGCCGTACACAAATATCCAGTTAAGAGGGACGTTAAATAGCAGACCAATAAACCCAATGACCATCGCCGGTTTTGTTAATGCCATTCCATCGGTATAGCTGCGTAATGCTTGAAATAACAAGAATGCAGGTGCGGCAAAGATAATAGCGTGTAAATAGCCCATGGTTTTGACAGCCATATGAGCTTCAACTCCCATGGCTTTGATGATAAATCCAGTATTCAAAATCAAAACGATGATGGGGATGGACAAAAATAACGCCATCGAAATACCTTGTTGGATTTCGAATGGGATTTTCTTTTGTCTTGATGCTCCATTGAGTTGTGCCACAACAGGTACCAGTGACATCAATAAGCCAACACCAAATAAAATGATGGGAAACCATAAACTTGATGCAACAGAAACCGCAGCCATATCGGTGGCACTCACACCGCCTGCCATGATTGTATCGACAAATCCCATTCCAGATTGAGCAATAGAAGCGACCAAAACGGGTGCCGCTAGCTTAATTAAGTTAGAGGCTTCTTTTTTATAACGTTGCACAAACGACTCCAAAAATGCACGCTGTATGCGAAGAGAACAGATACAAGGCCGATAGGCTTGTAAATAGGTTTCTTGAAAGATGACTAGAGCGAATGATAAAGAAATGTCACACTAAGCACCATGAAAAACTCGTCCAGAGGATAAATATGTTTACTGGTATTGTAAAAGGGAAAGCAACTGTGGTTGCTATCGACAAAAAAGAACAATTTCAAACCCACACACTAGAGTTAGCTCCGCCACTTAATGAGAACATTGAAATTGGTGCGTCAGTCGCTCATAACGGTTGCTGTTTGACGGTAACGGAAATCAACGGAGCCCTGGTTTCGTTTGACCTTATGCAAGCAACGTTAGCGTTAACCAATCTTGGTTCAGTCAAGGTGGGTGACCAAGTAAATATAGAACGTGCGGCGAAATACGGCGATGAAATTGGTGGTCATACAATGTCTGGGCATATTACGACGACGGCCAATATCGTTGAAGTCATCGTGACACCGAACAATAAAACCTTATGGTTTGAATTACCAACAGACTTGATGAAATATGTTTTACCGAAAGGGTTCATTGGCTTAGATGGTTGTTCGTTAACCATTGGGGAAGTAGACGGAAATCGTTTTAATGTACACTTGATTCCTGAAACGCTCGACAGAACACTGTTTGGTGAACGTCTAGTCGGTGATGCGGTTAATGTAGAATTGGACCCGCAAACTCAAGCGATTGTCGATACCGTGGAACGTGTGATGGAAAATAGAGCTCACTAAGCGTTAGGTATGGCAAACGGATATCCTTTGAGTGACATTGTCACTTATCGCAGTAATTAATAGTAACGTTAGCGCCAGAGGGCAATATCTGCAACTGGCGCTGGGTTATTAGAAATATTGTTCATCATCAGCATCAACATCAAGTTCGATGGTGTTTTCTCTTTCATCGACTCGCAAATTAAAATGAATTGGATTACAGCAAGCAGGGCAGTCGTCATAAAATTCTTCACTGCCAAGTGATGTATCCAGATTAACGGGGATATGATGCCCACAGTGTGGACATTGAATGGTTTTACCAATAATACCTCTCATGGTTAAGCCCTCGCTTCATGTTCACTTCGGGTTCATCGTCGTTCCATTGACGAAGCGTAACTATCTTACTTATCAATAATAGAAGTTAAGCGAGAAAAAGCACATCGATTGCTCACATTTTTGAATAATAAAAACCATAAATAGTATTGTCTTTCAATGGGTTATCTAAATTTACTTAAGAAGGGGGTATAACGGCTTAATCTAGTATTAAACCGTTAATGTTGCCGAGGATGATCATCAACGATCGGCGATTATGATTGCTGAATTTTTTTGATCAGCGTTTCTACTTCCGTTAAATATTGTCCACCAAAAAGATGGTAATGATTGAGCAGGTGGTACAGGTTATAAATATCTTTGCGTTGGTAGTAGCCATTGTCGAGCGGCCAAACACTTTCGTAACCTTCATAAAACGTTGTGTGAAATCCACCAAACAGTTCTGTCATCGCTAGATCGCATTCACGATCACCCCAGTATGAAGCGGGATCGTAGCAGATAGGCCCAAAGTCACACTGTCCTGCATTGCCACTCCATAGATCACCGTGGAGTAATGAAGGCCTTGGGTCGTGATGAGACAGTTTCTCTTGTACTAAGCTGACAAAAGTAGGAATGTCCACCAGCTCTAAGCCTTTTTCTTTCAGCAATTGCAGCATCCAACCGATGCGCTGTTCGGCAAAAAACACTGACCATTTATTAGTCCAAGCATTGGGTTGGATAGTGGTTCCAATGTAGTTATCTTCATCAAATCCAAATTGTTTTTGCTCTCCCCATTTGTGCAGATGTGCCAATTGGATACCAAATTCACGACTGTAATGAGTATCTTCTAGCGAATGAGTTGGGAGGTAATTAAGAATGATAAACGAGTGCTGCTTGGATTGACCGGTTAATACGACTTCGGGCACAAAGACAGTGCGAGTTTCTTTAAGTAGTTTCAGGGACGCTTCTTCTGCCAAGTAATGAGGGAGAAATTCTCGTTCATTCGTTTTAACGAAGTACCGCTCACGACCATCACTTATCATGTAGGACTGGCTAATATCACCACCAGAGATGCGGCGTTTCTCTTGAATATTGTATTCAAACATCAAGGTATCTGAGAGTTGTTGAGCTATTGCTGGCCACATAATCACACTCCTTTTCGCGCCGCAAACTGCGCTACCATTACTATCTTAGCCAATTGTTGAGCATTCGCCACGTTAGGTAAAACAGATGTACATCTCTTTTAACTTAAAATTCACTCTTGAAACGTGATCCAGTTGGAAATAATAGGGGTATTTAAGTTGAGCTAAAGGATGATATTTATGCCTATACTTATTTCGTTAAGCCAAAGAATGAGAACGTAACGATATGCAACCTAACTAGAATGATACGTCAATGATAATTTGTGTTTTACTTAGCAAAAAATATCGATTGTTCAAATATTTGGCTCAAAGCGCCACATTCGCCGTTTCGGTCTTGTTAAATTGGGCGCACATGAATTAGTATAAAAGCTGGTTAAACTTCTTAGCAGTATAAGCGGGGAATAAAAGTGGTTGTAGAAACCGACGGTTACTTAGCACTCATAGAGCACCTTTCGTTCAACCTTGATGTTTTCACCGATAAAGGTGATATCGGCGAAGAGAGCGTAGAAGATGTTGTCACTGACATGGTGGCAAGTAATATTATGGCCATCTTTGAACAGAACCCTGAACTACACTCAAGCGTTCGCTTCAAATTGCTAAAAGAAGCAGATGACGTGGTTGAAGATTTGAGTGAGGTTCTCGCTGGCGTTTGGAAAAAACCAGCAACCAATAGTCAAATCGTGTTTTTGGATGAATACATTGCCTTAGTCAAAAACCTTTTTGATACTGCAGTTGCAACGTACGACTAATCTAGATAGTTAGTTAGGGCGGATACGACGAAATTGCCAGAACGTATTAGCCCAATACGGGTTATCCAAGCGTGATATGATAACGCCTTTTGATGATGAAGCATGCATAAAGCGATGGTTGCCCAAATAAATCCCCACATGTTCTGATTTTCGACCTATCTTAAAAAACACCAAATCTCCGTATTTCGCCTGCTGTTCTTTTATTGCTATTCCTACATGGCTTTGTTTTGTTGTTGTTCTCGGTAGCTGAAAATCCCACGCTTCGCGATAAGCAATTTGTACAAATGCGGAACAATCGACTCCACTTTGTGTCGTTCCTCCCCAACGATAAGGAACGCCTTGCCAGTTTTCATAGACAGAAAATAGAGGTAACTCTCGCTGCTCAGCTGGCGTATGCAGGGTATTTTTATCCGCTCGTATCTGCTGAGTCAGGTTGGGGGACGAAGAACATCCGGTAATGAAAAGCACACTTATGATGCAGCAAGTAAACAGCGATTGGGTCATGTTAGGAATGCAAACAGCATTGAAGTTCATTATTAATACACATAAAAATATCAATTATTTTGACTGCAGTGTAGCAGAGCGTTTGTCATACAGTTATTTAGAATGTCAAAGCTTGCTTCTGCTCTCGGTTTGAATATCCCTAACGTTTCATTGACTTGAAGGATTTATATCACCTAACGATTAGGATTCACTGTTAACGAGATTTAAATGGTTGACTAATCAGCCTATCAATCCACTGTTCACGGGAGTGACGAAAGCGATCGAGACCAAGCTTCATGCGCTCGTGGCCCATTAGTGGTTGAGCGGTGTAGGTGCCGAGTAACCTGTCCCAAAGTGAAATTGAAAAGCCAAAATTGCTATGGGTTTCATACGGATTTCTGCTGTGATGTACTCGATGCATATCTGGTGTCACGATTAATGTTCTTAACTGGCGCTCACGCAAAGGGTGCAAACGAATATTACTGTGATTAAACAAGATGGATAAACCAAATAGTATTTCGTAGACAGTGACAGCAAAAACGGGCGCGCCAAGAAGTGTAATTATCCCGATTTTTACCCAGACCATCAGTAGTACTTCGACAGGATGAAATCTTAGTGACGTTGTCACATCAACATCTAAATCACTGTGGTGAGTAGAATGGATGCGCCACAGTAAAGGTAAGCGATGGAATAAAACGTGAACACAGTAAAGCGATAGATCGAGCACGAGTAAAGTGATCACTAGCTCGACCCAGCGGGGATAGTGAAAAGTGTTTAAAATACCAAACCCATTAGATTGACTCCAAATAGCGGATGTAATCGAATAAAATGGAATCAGAAAATACAGTAGACACAAATTGGCAAACGCGAGCAGGATATGATTTAGCCAGCGTAGTCGTTTGACTTGGGTGAGCGTGCGTTTAGGGCGGTTCGACTCCCAAATTGCGAATATAATAAAAACTAACAGAAAGAAACTCCAATGTACCCATTGATTGTATCCATTCATTCGCATCCCCTCACTATTAGTGCTGGCTTCAGCAGATAACCAGCAGTAGAATTCTCACCATTTTTGTCACCACTATTAGTCATAATGAGAATTCACGGTTTTCACCATTTGTATCAACATCGCTTGCAACTATCAACTCGTCCATTTGCTGCCAGAGGCGCTAAAATCGATCGTTGTCCATATTGTCGAGTCGATAAAAAAACCTGTTTATGCGCCGATCAACCGGATATTACAACAGACGTTGCAGTGTTACTGATATTGTCTGAAAACGAGGTGTTTAAGCCGAGTAATACAGGCCGTTTGATTGCAGACACAGTGAAAGAAACCTTTGTTTATCAGTGGAACCGCACGCAACCTGATCCATCCATGTTAGCGCTGTTAAACGATCCTGCCTACTATCCTGTGTTGGTTTTTCCTGCAGAACATGAGGAGGATCAAGCAAGAACCATTAAGCCTAACTCCGTGGTTCAATCAGGTAAAAAACCACTGTTAATTTTTCTGGATGGAAGTTGGCGCGAAGCCAAAAAAATATTTAGAAAATCGAGTTACTTGGCTGATTTGCCGATGATATCTGTGCATCCTACCGTGCTATCTGAATATATGATGCGTAAATCAGATAATGAACAGCATTTGGCCACCGCAGAGGTGGCTTGTTTAGTGCTTGACGCGGTAGGTGAACATTGGGGCGCACAGGTATTACATGCTTGGTTTGAAGCGTTTAAGGAAAGCTATATGCGCGGGAAAAGTCGCTCCGCTTACAGTTCTGCAAGACCAGCACTGCAACGTTATCGTGATACGCTATCGCAACACGGTATAACGTCACAAGAAAGTAATAAGTGAGTGAATATGCATGAAAATACCGCACAAACAGTATCTTAATGGTATGCTTAAGTAAAACAGGAAAGTAAAGAACCCAAATACGAGGAGTAGCGTAATGTATTACGGATTTGATGTCGGTGGGACAAAAATCGAATTCGGTGCGTTTGATGAGCAGTTAAATCGCGTCGCCACAGAGCGTGTGCCAACCGACACCGGAGATTACCAGCGACTGATTCAATCCATTGCGGAGATTGTTGAACGCTATGACGAGAAATTTGGCGAAAAAGGCTTAGTCGGGCTGGGAATCCCAGGAATGGAAGATGCCGATGATGGCACGGTTCTCACGGTGAATATTGCTTCTGCAAATGGTAAACCGATGCGTGCCGATTTAGAAGCTGCCATTGGTCGTTCAGTGCGAATTGAAAATGATGCTAACTGTTTCGCGCTGTCAGAAGCTTGGGATGAAGAGTTTCGTCAATCGCCATCTGTGATGGGGCTTATTCTTGGCACTGGCTTTGGTGGCGGTTTGGTGTATGACGGAAAGATTTTCTCTGGTCGCAATCACGTGGCTGGTGAGATGGGGCATATGCGTGTGTCTATCGATGCTTGGTTCTTTTTAGGTGACAATCCTCCGTTACTACAATGCGGGTGCGGAAAAAAAGGGTGTTTAGATAATTATCTTTCCGGTCGTGGTTTTGAGCTTTTGTATGCCCATGATTATGGTGAGAAAAAATCAGCACCAGACATCATCAACGCTTACGAACAGGGTGAAAAAGATGCGACGGAATTTGTGAATAAATTTCTTGAGTTCTTATCGATCTGTTTTGCGAACCTGTTTACCGCCAATGATCCTCATGTAGTGGTGCTAGGTGGTGGTCTGTCTAACTTCGATTTGCTTTATGAAGAGTTACCAAAGCGCATCCCTCAATATTTGCTTTCTGTGGCTAAATGCCCACAAATTGTAAAAGCTCGCCATGGTGATTCTGGTGGTGTACGTGGTGCTGCGTTTCTGAATATTCGTTAATATTTGCCGAACGTAAAAGGGCTGCATAACTGCAGCCCTAATATTATGATTTAGGTTTTTTTCCTACGCCGAAGTTTTCTTTGGGCTTCAACGTAATTGTGCCAAATCCCAATTTTCTAAAGTGATTGTCACGGTAATTACGCACCGCTTTTTTATCAGAAATCGCTTCGATTTGCTGTTCCATTTTTAGATATTCAGTGAGATCGATTCCTTCAGCATCTGCAACTGCTTCATGGATAGAACGATACTTTTCATAAGTAAACGTCAGCGTTTTTTCTTCGTTTTTATAGGTGTAAATAATCGTGCGCGACATGATAAATTCTCAAGTGTTTCATTAAGGTCTAGATTCTGCCTTGTAGTGGGATAATTGTCACGTATTCGCCGGGTTTTATTGTATCGACCTGCTCAGCTATTTCGATTAAACAATTTGCCTGACTCATCGAGTGCAGTAATCCAGAGCCCTGATGCCCGGTGGTCGATACGGTGAGTTGGCCTTGTGGGTTCACTGTATAAATGCCTCGAGAAAATTCGGTTCTTCCTTGGCGAGAACGCATTTTTTCTACTGCTTTAGCTTGAGTTTTTAACGGCTGCCAAGTGAGGTCTCCCTGCATTTTATAAACGGCCGGTTCGACGAAATTAATAAATGACACCATCGCAGCAACCGGGTTACCTGGTAAACCAAAAATGGGCGTATCTTTGATCCGACCAAACGCTAATGGTCGTCCCGGGCGCATGTTAATTCGCCAAAAATTAACCTGACCCGTCGATTCCATCGCCTGTTTAACAAAATCTGCATCGCCAACGGATACACCGCCCGAGGTGACAATGAGATCAACGTGTTTCGCCATGTCGGTAAGTGAATCGGTGATCACCGCGAGGTTATCAGGCAAGATGCCCATATCGAGCACATCACAGTGTAGACGGGTCAATAAACCTTTTAGGCTATAGCGATTAGCATCAAAAAGACCGTGAGCAGAGGGATGGTTTCCTGGTTCAAATACTTCGTCACCGGTGGAAAATACCGCCACTTTCAAACGTCGTTTAACATTGACGCTATCAAGACCGAGTGCTGCAAGCATCCCCAGCTCGGCCGACCCAATTTGCTGGCCCGATTCGAACACAGTTTGGCCAATTTGCAGATCTTCACCAGGTTGGCGTACGTTTTGTCCCGCCTTTATCGCGGCGTTAGGGAAACGGACCATGCCGTTTTCCTCTTGAGCTTGTTCGCGCATAATGACGGTATCGGCGCCTTCTGGTAAGGGCGCTCCCGTCATAATTTTTACTGCCTGGCCTGATTGAATGCATTCTGAATAGTGATGACCGGCTAGCACATTCGCCACAACTTTGAATTCGGTGTGTTCAATATCGGCTGATCTTATCGCATACCCATCCATGGCTGAGTTACAAAAGGCAGGGACATTAATAGATGAAGTGACGACGTCACTTATTGTGCGGTGTTGAGCGTGATTCAGTGGCACAGATTCTGTACCGCTAACGGGTGTCAGCGAATCGGTAATGCGCTTTATTGCAGCATTAACCGACAAGGATTGGTGTTGATGTTCTGTGTCACAACTGCCGGACTGTTTTTGTTTTTCTAATGGAGCCGATACTTGCGGTTTTACGTACTCCGTCACGAATGTCGCGATAGCATCAATGTCATTAATATTGAGATATGTCAGTTGATGAGACGTTGCCGATAGAGGCTGATCTGATGCGACGGCAATAATGCTATCGTCATGGGGGTAAAGCCATGGTTTTCCTACGCTCTCACGATGTAACTCGATTTTTGGAAAAGCAATATTTTTGCAGCCTTCAACTAAGATGATATCGAGATGTTCAATATCAAATTGCTGCAGTAGGGTGGCAAATTCAGCTTCGTTTTCCGGTGTTTCGGTGATTTTTGCATAACGCAGGTGAGAGGCTATCACCATTTGATTTGCCCCCGCTTTGCGTAAGCGGTAGCTGTCTTTACCGGGTTTATCTATATCAAAATCATGATGGGCGTGTTTAAGAGCCCCAACTCGTAAGCCACGCTGCGTTAGTTTTGGTAGTAATGCTTCAAGTAATGTGGTTTTACCTGTACCTGAGTAGGCGGCAAAACCCAGTAATGGAATATTGGGTAACATCATTGTGTTAATTCTCCAAATTTTGCTAGCTCTTGTGGTGTATTTAAGTTGAGAAAACACTCAGGAGCATCGCTAAAATCCACTTCTTGAAAACGACATTCTCGGATAAAAAACATCAACTTGCGTTCACCACGTTGTAAAAATTCAGTCAGTTTGGGTAATACACGGCGGTGCATTAACGCAAATACTGGCTGCTGCTTATCCCCATCGGTTGCGACGAGTACATCGATTCCATCTGTCACATGAGCACAGAAACGCGTGACGAGATCTTTATGTAGGCGAGGGCAATCACATGGCACAAACCCAACCCATTCATTCTTGCTGGCGGTTAATCCGGCGTGCATACCAGCCAAGGGACCTGGGTATTCTGAAAAAAGATCTTTAATCACAGGGGCATACGCTTGGTAGGTGGATAGATTACGGTTGGCGTTGATGACAATGTGAGAAGTTTGAGGGCGCAATCGTTCTATTACATGCTCGATTAACGGCATTTGATTAAGTTGAACGAGCCCTTTGTCATGACCACCCATACGGCTGGCTTGTCCACCCGCTAATATGACCCATGTGGTTTGTGAAGGAGAAAGCATGGTTAAGATCCCTATCAAAGTTCGACGCTAGGTTACTAAAGAAGGCGCGTATAAACCTTGCGTTATATCAGTGCTCGGTAGTCAAAATAAATAAATCAGCAATATCTCAATACGTTACACACACCATGTGCAATTTACCACTTAAGTATCAGAGATAAGTTACTAATTTATATTTATTATTTTTATGAAAAAGCAACGTTTCAGTTAATTTTATCAATAAACTCTAATGTAACGCACAAATTGATCTAAAGCGACTAACCGTTATGTCAGAGAGCCCCTACCTTTATAGCGTCTTCGAATAGATAGAGAATGTAATGACTGCCAATACTGACTTAAAACATTTGCCTTTGTACCAGGCGTTTTCGGTTCTGGTCATACAATACGAAGGACAAGATCAGCATGATCTATTGCACGCATTAGAAAATTGGTTTGCAACTATTCATAGCGTGAGTAGTTATTCTGACGCAGTAAACAGCGCAGAGAAGCATCATTATGATTTGGTCATTGTCGATGTCGATGTGGTGTTCGAGGAAGAGGTGATTTGGGAGCAGCTAGCTCATTGGCATGAAGAAAAGTCAGACGTTCTGCTATTGGTTCAGCTTGCTGAATTCGATCGAGTGGTTTCTGCGTTTAAGCTTGGGCTATGTGATTTCATTATTAATCCTGTTAACTCTGATCAGCTTACCCATATGATTAAACGTTGTATGGAAAGGCGACTCAAAGATCGACGTTTAGGTGCACATCACTTCAACTTTACTCGCCATAGCTCAAGCCAGATTATTGGTCAGTCAGAAATTACCAAGCTGTTGCGTCAACATATCGAACACATTGGTCCTTCAAAGGCGAGTGTATTGATTGAGGGCCAGCCAGGCACCGGTAAGGAGCTGATTGCACGTGAACTACATGAAAAGAGCCGACGCATTGGTCCTTTTGTGCCTTTCAGCTGCGCATCTATCTCAATGGAGACATTAAGCAGCCAGTTATATGGTGAGTTAATCGTTGCCCGTGATGGTGTGCGCAAATTGAAAGAGGGGGTGTTTAAATTAGCCAATGGAGGCACACTCTATTTAGACGAAATCGCTAATTTTCCACTCAGTGCACAAGATACATTACTCAATGTGCTAGAAGAACGAGCCATTAGACCCATAGGTTCGAAGTATGAATTTAAAGTTGATGTACGAGTTGTTGCTGGTACTCAGGTTAACTTACATCAACTCGTTCAACAGGGACGTTTTCGCAGTGAGTTACTCTATCGATTAAATGTGGTTCGGGTAGAAGTACAACCACTTAAGAATCGTAAAAGTGATTTGCGCGAGTTGGTGCCTTTTCTCGCGGGGCGTTTATGTACGGATTTATGTCTGCCATTACCTAAATGGAATGACCAAGATATTAAAATTATTCGTGAATACGATTGGCCCGGAAACGTAAGAGAGCTACGTAACTTAATCGAAAACTGTATTTTACTTGGCAAAACACCACGTGAATATTGGCGAGACCGTGAAAAATACAGCAGTGGTCCACCGGTAACTGTGACGGTGTCACATGGTTCGCAGATTCCCTATTATGCAGAGCCGAAAGAATCAGTACCCGTTCAAAGTACGGGCTACCCTGATGATTGGCCACTTAAACAGGTTGAGCGTCATCATATAGAACAAGTGGTGAAAGTGCACGAAGGCAATAAATCAGCCGCTTCCCGCGCTTTAGGTGTCGCGCGTAAAACATTAGAGCGTAAATTTAAAGAATGGGATTGTGATAACGAATAATCAGTAAACCGTTAACGCATGTGTGATTTTATGTTGTTTAGATTAATACTCTAACCAATAAAGTGCGCACCAATATTGTACTTATGAACTATATTGGTGCGTATGCAAACATTTTTCAAATGACAATCAATTCTACTTTCTCCTCATAAATGATTTTCTTATTTTAATTAATTCAAATAGTTATATTTAAATAGCCGGTTTTTTATCAACATTGCACTATAACGGATCGTTTTTTGCAAAAGCAGAATAAAAAATTACTAAATCACCATTATGGTGAGTTCAATTATGCGCAGCACATTATTGGTGCGCATTGCATTATGGAGTAAACGAGAATGATCAACGACGTCCGTCAGGTACAAGGTGTTATTCAAACCTTGACGCAAAGTTCCGACACTTTATTTTTACTATTAGGCGCTATCATGGTGTTTTTGATGCATGCCGGGTTTGCTTTTTTAGAAGTGGGAACAGTCAGGCGTAAAAACCAAGTGAATGCTCTAGTCAAAATTCTTGCTGATTTTGGGATTTCAACCATTGCATATTTCTTTATTGGTTACTGGATTGCGTATGGTCATCATTTTTTTGGCAGTGCGACAGAACTTGCACAAGGTAATGGTTATGAATTAGTGAAATTCTTTTTCCTACTGACTTTTGCTGCGGCTATCCCCGCGATTGTGTCTGGCGGTGTGGCAGAACGTGCGCGTTTCTATCCACTGTTAATCGCTACATTCTTTACGGTTGGCGTTGTTTATCCATTTTTCGAAGGCATCATCTGGAATGGTAACTTGGGTTTACAAAGTTGGTTTACGGCGACTTTTGGTGCGCCATTCCATGACTTCGCTGGATCTGTCGTTGTCCATGGCGTAGGCGGCTGGATCGCATTAGTTGCTGTCAAATTATTGGGAATGCGCCATGGTCGCATTCGCGCGGGTAAACATACCAACTTTGCGCCATCCAATATTCCTTTTCTCGCATTGGGTGCTTGGATTTTATGTGTCGGCTGGTTCGGATTTAATGTCATGTCGGCGCAAACACTGGCCGGTATTAGCGGATTAGTCGCGATGAACTCATTAATGGCAATGGCAGGCGGAATTTTAGCCTCTCTTGTGGCGGGCAAAAATGACCCTGGGTTTATTCATAATGGCCCGTTAGCGGGCTTAGTGGCAGTATGTGCAGGATCTGATTTAATGCACCCATTTGGTGCCTTTATTACCGGGATTATTGCTGGCGTGCTCTTTGTTTGGTTGTTCACTGCGTTACAAAATAAAACCAAAATCGACGATGTACTCGGTGTATGGCCGCTACATGGTGTTTGTGGTGCATGGGGTGGCGTTGCTGCCGGTATTTTTGGTCAGAAAGTCTTAGGTGGTATTGGTGGTGTTAGTTTCACTGTACAACTATTAGGTACGTTAGTTGGGATTATCGTGGCTGTTGCTGGGTCGTTTATTGTTTATGGCACATTAAGTAAAACCACCGGTTTGCGCCTCAGTGAAGAGGAAGAGTTCAATGGCGCAGATTTAAGTATCCACCGAATTTCTTCAACCAACGAAGATTAAGTACTGGTATAAGGACAGATAAACGAGTAGGCGGTGAGTCTACTCGTTTTTTATCGCTACAACAAAGGTCTACAGACTAAGGTCTAACACAAACCACTACAGCAATGTAGGTATAAGTGTTAAGCTTTTATAATCAAGAGATTTAATATCGTAGAAAGAAAAAGGACGTGTCATGCAATTTCCATATCGCAATGTTGTGGTGCTGACCGGCGCAGGAATATCGGCCGAGTCGGGGATACAAACTTTCCGTAGTGAAGATGGTTTGTGGGAAAATCACCGAGTTGAAGATGTCTGTACACCGGAAGGCTTTCTACGCAACCCTGAGTTAGTTCAAGACTTTTATAATCAACGAAGACGCGATCTTCTGTCAGAACATATTCGCCCCAACGCAGCACACGTCGCCTTAGGACGTTTAGAGGCGGAATTAGACGGTAGGGTAACTATTGTGACGCAAAATATTGATAACTTACATGAGCGTGGCGGTAGTAGAAATATCATTCATATGCATGGTGAGTTACTCAAAGCACGATGTTCTGAATCAGGACAGGTGATTGATCAAGCCACGGATTTGCATATGGGCGATTTGTGTCATTGCTGTCAAATTCCTGCTCAGTTACGTCCTCATATTGTGTGGTTTGGTGAAATGCCACTACAGATGGGAGAGATCTACGAAGCGATTCAAGAAGCGGATCTCTTTATTTCTATTGGTACATCTGGTGTTGTCTACCCAGCGGCAGGCTTTGTGCACGACGCAACATTATCAGGCGCTCATACTATCGAACTTAACTTAGCGCCAAGTGCGGTACAAAGTGAGTTTGAAGAGAAACGTTACGGTAAGGCAAGTGTCGAAGTTCCAAAATTGGTAGAAGAGTTACTTGCGATGCAGAACGAATAATTCCAAGCATTTGAAAAATAAAAAACCGCATCAATTGATGCGGTTTTTGTCATTAGGCGAGCGCTTACTTTTCTACTTTAAGTTTTTGGAACAGTTCAGTATAAAGCTCAGTTTTGTCACCCACTTCATCTTGCCATACACCGTTATCCATCACATCTTGTGGTGGGAAGATGTTTGGATCTTCAGAAAATGATTTTGGTAGATATTTATACGCAGTTTTAACTGGTGTTGGGTAACCAATTTCTTCTGCGATCTTCGCTGCATTTTCAGGGCGTAGTAGGAAGTTAATCATCTTGTATGCCGCTTCTTTATGAGCTGCACCTGAAGGAATAGCTAGGCTATCCATCCAGAAGATAGTGCCTTTCTTAGGCCATGCGATTTCGATTGGAGCGCCTTGTTGGCGAGCCATATACGCAGAGCCGTTCCAAAGCATACCTAGGCTGACTTCACCTTCCATGTATGGGTTCGCTGGGAAATCAGAGTTGAAAACCAATACATTTGGCATCAGTTTTTTCAGCTCGTTGTATGCTGCTTTAATCTCTTTAGGATCACGTGAGTTTTGATTGTATCCAAGTTTTTGCAGTGCGATATCAAATACTTCACGAGCATCATCGGTTAACAAAAGTTGACCTTTGTATTTTGTATTCCAAAGATCATCCCAGCTTGTGAATTTAGATTTATCGTACATATCAGTGTTCACACCGATACCCGTTGCACCCCATACGTAAGGGATAGAATATTTGTTCTGTGGATCAAATGGTTTGTTTAGATAGTTAGGATCCAAATCTTTGAAATGAGAAAGTTTTGAATGGTCAATTTCTTGAAGCATTCCTTCTTTACGCATTTTTGAAACAAAGTAAGTTGATGGTACGACTAGATCGTATCCTTTACCTTGTGTTTTCAATTTTGCGTACATGGTTTCGTTAGACTCATAAGTTGAGTAGATAACTTTAATACCAGTCTCTTTAGTAAAGTCTTGAAGAACCGATTGAGGAATGTATTCAGACCAGTTGTAGAAGTACAACTCATTGTCATTAGCCATCGCGTTACCGCTAAACAAAGCCACTGCGCAAAGCGCGCTCGCATACAATTTATTTTTCATTACTTTTCCATGTTGTCCATGTGTTGTTGCAAGAAACTCACTGGTTAAGTGATACCAAATACGATAAGGGAATCCATGTATTGATCAAAAACGAGATAGGTGCGGAGAGTTCATGAATGTTGGTGTTCAGGCATTAGATAAATGGCTGTTTACTACCACACTACAGTAGGACTCAAGCGTGTATCACAGGTAATGATCTCAACATTCACTTATTTTTGATATGACTGCATATGCAATAAGGCCGTTAGTATACCAACAAAATATGCAATAGACAGTAATTGATTGTTATTTTATTAATAGGTTTGAACTGTTATCTCATTTGAAAATTATATCGATGAACCAACAAGTTAACTTGTCTCAATAAAAAAACAGAATACCGAAAGGTATTCTGTTTTCACCAAACAAGTGTGCATTACAATGAATGCTTACTCACTCACTATTTAACAGGGCAATCTCATTTTTTTTCGCGCGCGATGAACTGAGAAATGGCAACAAGTGCCAGAGACACAACCAACATCACCGTTGCCAATGCATTCACATCCGGGTTTAGGCCTACTCGAACCATTGAATAGATCTTAAGCGGTAGAATTTCATAAGTTGGACCAGTGACAAACGAGCTAATAATGACATCGTCAAGAGAAAGGGTAAAACTCAGTAACCAACCCGCAGCCACTGCCGGTTTTGCTAGTGGCAAAATGATGCTTCTAAGAATAACCCACTCATTAGCACCTAAATCTTTTGCAGCTTCGAGCATTTTCACATCAAAGCCTTTTAGGCGACTAAATACCGTAATGACGACGAATGGCAGACAGAATGTAATGTGGGCAAACAGCAAGGTAATAAACCCAAGTTGGAAACCCAGCACCAAAAATAGCGCCAATAGTGAAATGGCCATCACAATATCAGGAGACATCATAACCACGAAAAGCAGTCCACCGACCATGCGTTTACCTTTAAATTGGTATCGGTATAGTGCAACGGCAGTCAAACTACCAATCAAGGTCGCGGCTGTCGAAGAAATCACCGCAATCGTAAGAGAATGTCCGGCAGCTTGTATCAAACTGTCGTTATTCATCAATGAGTGATACCACTTGGTCGAAAAGCCATCCCAACGAAAACCAAATCGGTTCGCGTTAAATGAATTAACGATGAGCGCGGCAATAGGGAGGTACAAAAAGAGATATACCAATCCCATAAAACTGAAGCGGATTGTTTTTCCCATTAGTCTAACTCCACTTGTTTGTTGAGCAGCTTACTGGCGCGATAATACGCATACAGCATGATTGCCATCGCTATCGTTAGGGCAATACTGGTTGCGGCACCAAATGGCCAATCTTGAGAATTTAATACTTGGCTTTTAATGATGTTACCAATCAACGGGTTTTTAGCACCACCCAGTAGATCAGAGATATAAAACATCCCTAAAGCGGGTAGTAAGACTAATAAACAGCCGCCGATAATCCCTGGCATCGTTAACGGCAGGACCACTTTTAATAAGGTCTGTAGCTTGTTTGCTCCCAAATCGCGTGCTGCTTCAATGTAAGTTATATCGAGTTTCTCTAACGCAGAATAGAGCGGCAAAATCATGAAAGGGATCAGGATATACACCAAGCCGATCATGACAGCTGTTTCTGAGTACATGAGCCGGATAGGGTGATCAATGATTCCCACAAAGAGCAAAAATTTATTGAGAACGCCTTGAGTCCCTATAACAATTTTCATACCGTAAGTACGGATTAATGAATTGGTCCAAAAAGGAACAATCACAAGAAACAGCATAATCGGGCGACGGCGTTCCGGCATTTTTGCAATGATATAGGCAAACGGGTAGCCGATGATTAAACATATTAAGGTCGCAACGATTGCCATGTAGAATGAGTGTGCAACCACCTGAGCGTAAACAGGGTCTAACAGCTTAATATAATTATCAAACGTTAGCGTGAAACTTAGCAGGTTAGATTCACTACGGGTAAGAAAGCTCGTCGCAATGATCATCAAGTTGGGAACTAAAACAAACAGCGCCAACCAGCCAACAACGACAAAGACAATCGTTTTTTGTAAGTTAAATTTGCGACTGGTCATCGAGTACGACCTCCCAACTTTCAACCCAAGTGATCGCCACTTTCTGGCCGATTTTATGGTCTACATCTGGGTCATCTTCATTAAAGAATTCACTAACCATAACCGTGTCACCTGAATCCAACTCTATTAAAGATTCTAAAGTCATGCCTTTGTATGTGCGGTCACGAACGTAGCCGATGATACCTTCATTTTCTGCATCAGATATTTCTTCTAGGCGTAAATCTTCCGGGCGAAGTAACACTTGTAGCTTTTGAGCCTGCGCAATCGTTTCTTTGTGGTAAACGGTGCTCTCAACACCATTAATGTCCACTAGAATACGCTTGTCATCGATGCGTGATTTAGCAACAGCAGGGAACACGTTAATTTCCCCAATGAAGCGGGCGACAAATAGGTTTTTGGGTTCTTCATAGATTTCACGCGGGGAGCCATCTTGTTCGACGACGCCATCGCGCATCACAATAATACGATCAGACATTGAAAGCGCTTCTTCTTGATCGTGTGTTACGAAGATAAAGGTGATACCCAAGCGACGTTGCAAACGCTTGAGTTCACCTTGCATTTGTTTACGTAGTTTATAATCCAGTGCGGATAGTGATTCATCTAGCAGCAATACTTTCGGTTTATTTACTACAGCGCGCGCAATGGCGACGCGTTGCTGTTGACCACCAGAAAGTTGACTAGGTTTACGTTGCGCCATTTCTTCCAAACGGACCATTTTTAATGCTTCTAGAACCCGAGGTTGAATATCTGCGGCGGGCACTTTTTGCATTCTTAAGCCAAATGCAACGTTGTCAAACACTGTCATATGGGGAAACAGTGCGTAACTTTGGAATACGGTGTTCACATAACGCTGCTCTGCAGGGGTATGTGTCACATCATGCGAATCGAGAATGACTTGACCGGAATCAACGTTTTCGAACCCCGCAATCATGCGAAGTACCGTGGTTTTACCACAGCCAGAAGGTCCGAGAATGGTTAAGAATTCGCCATGGTTTACGTCTAAATGAAGGTTTGAAATGATTTCTTTACCATCAAAACTTTTGCTCACACCAGTTAATCTGACAACTGGTTGCTCAACGGAATGTTGTTTGTTCAACTTCTGTTTTTCTCCCACCTTGGTCTGCAGTTTTGACTACATATTGACCGGTTGTTTTACACTATATTGAGGCGCGAATCATAATCATCATGCGCACGAATGGATAGCTTTTTTGTTACCTAAACACAAAAACTATCGCTACGCAAAGGTAATGAAAAATAACTTAGTAACATACCTTAACAATTTCATTGTTTTATACCAGCAGATTCTGTTGAAGAATTCACTATTGTCGCGAAAAACAAAAAAGAAATTTGGATTACAATTTGGGACTGAGTTGCATTTAAGTATAATAGCTGACTACTTTTTAAGAGTCTGAGACAATTTTTGAGCCTTTTTATACCCAAATGATCTCAAGATGCCAGGGTAATAATAGTGTATGCACTATATCTCTCAGACAAAATACATAGCCACTAGAGCGATTTATGAGTAACGAGATAGAAAAAGATTTTAATTTGGGAGGCAGTATCGAGACTGCACTTTCTGGAAAATATGAATTAAGTGTCACAAAGGTATTTAAAGAAGCATGGGATCACACCATCAAACACTTCTTTTCTTTTGCTCCCGCTATTATTATTTTAGCAATACTGCAAGTTGTCATTTTCTTTATTGCTCTGAATATGCAGGTGACTGACGCAACAACCGTGTTTGAAAACTTTGCTAAAAACGGTACATTGCCTGATGGATTTGTTCGCGCTTTGTATGTCGCTAATTTCAGCTATGAGGTTGTTACTGCACCGTTTTTTGCCGGTGTTTGTTTAATGGCCATGAGCCATTCAGCTGGTTTGAAAACAAAAACGCGTCAAATGACGAGCGGCTTACAGTTTACTATCTCAGTTATCATTGCGACCCTTGTTAGTCTACTATTACAGGGGGTAGCGAATTTATTATTGCCACCCATTGCGTTGTATTTGTCCTTAGCGTTTAGTAATGCGGTGTTGTTAATTTGTGAAAAACGCATGAGACCACTGAATGCACTTATGTTATCGTTGAGGGCAGTCAATAGAAAACTGTTACCATTAGCGATTATCTATCTAGTTATCATGGGGTTATTTGTTGCAGCATTAATGTTTTATGGAATAGGACTATTACTGGTATTGCCGTTTTTCTTTCATGTGAAAGGGATTATCTATCGTAATATGTTTGGTATTCGCCTAAAAATTGTCGCGACAAACCACAATAACAATGATGACAGTGGTGACGATAACCAAAGTCAGGTGTTTAATGCTTAGATTTTTAGTGATTGCTGCTGTGCTCGTGATGGCAAGTTGCAGCTACTACTATGTCAATACAGATAATGAACGGTTGGGTATCGCGCGGCAGCAATACGAACAGTTGCCGCGGCCTCCTGAGTTCTCAAAGATCAAGAATATTACCGCTCGCAAGAAAGCCTTTTTTAAGTACATGCGTAAAGGTGTGACTGCTGAGAATACTCGCGTGAGCAAAGAAAGAGACTTTCTCCTAGCTTTAAAAGAAAAATATCAAACCGATTCCGTAACTCCACGCGATCTTGTGAACGCGAAGTTATTGGGTGAATTGTACAATGTGAAGTTAGCGAAGAACGCGTTAACCAAGGATTGGTTAACGCAAATGTTGCTACGTGTTGATGTCTTACCTGAAGCATTAGTACTGACGCAAGCCGCTAACGAATCAGCTTGGGGAACCTCGCGATTTGCGCGTCAGGCAAATAACTACTTTGGTCAGTGGTGTTATAGTAAAGGATGTGGCTTGGTTCCACGCGATAGAGCGGATGGTATGACTCATGAAGTAGCCAAATTTTCTTCGGTATCCGAATCTATCCACCGTTACTTTATGAATGTAAACCGCAATCGAGCTTATAAGGCACTTCGACAGATTCGAGCTCAGTTACGTACCAAAGGTGAAAGTGTAACGACCACTTTTGCAGCTATTCAATTGGTTAAAGGGCTCAATAAATATTCAGAGCGTGGAGAAGAATACGTTCAGGACATTCAAGCGATGATCGATCACAATCAGGAATATTGGCTTGAATAAGAGTATTCCAGTGGATATTTTAACTAAAATGATTACGCAAAAATAAAGCTGCCAGTGGCAGCTTTATTTGTATCGAACAAAGAGAAGATTCAAATTTATAGGTTGGTTACATCAAGTTGTAAACCAGGATCAAACTCAGTCACCATGTCTTCATCATCAACTTGATTTTGAGGCATTTCTTCTTTATCAAAACCAATATCGCCACCATTGATGACACCTGAATCACGGTTGATTGACTTAAAATCGAAAAGTTCTAAGTCAGCAAGGTGACTTGGTACCACGTTTTGCATGGCACGGAACATAGTTTCAATACGGCCAGGGAATTGTTTATCCCAACCATTAAGCATTTGTTTAATATTTTGGCGTTGCATGTTTGGCTGCGAACCACATAGGTTACACGGAATAATAGGGTAGCCAGCCATCTCTGAGAATTTAATGATGTCTTTCTCGCGACAATACGCCAATGGGCGAATGACGACGTGCTCACCATTATCAGAAACAAGCTTTGGTGGCATACCTTTCATCTTACCGCCATAAAACATATTTAAAAATAGCGTTTCAAGAATATCATCGCGATGATGGCCAAGCGCTATCTTAGTCGCGCCAAGTTCTTTTGCTGTGCGATATAGAATTCCACGACGAAGGCGAGAGCAAAGAGAACATGTGGTTTTGCCCTCAGGTACTTTGTCCTGAACGATGGAGTATGTGTCTTCTTCCACAATCTTGTATTGCACACCCAATGATTCAAGGTATTCAGGTAAAATATGTTCAGGGAAGCCAGGTTGCTTTTGATCAAGGTTTACTGCAATTAGCTCGAATGAAACAGGTGCACTTTTTTGCAAACTCATCAAGATATCTAACATTGTGAAGCTGTCTTTTCCGCCAGACAAACATACCATAATGCGATCACCATCTTCGATCATGTTGAAGTCAGCGATAGCTTGGCCAGTGTTACGACGCAGACGTTTTTGCAGTTTATTGAAATTGTATTGTTGAGCTTTAGTGCGCTCTTGAGTTTGCTCAGTCATTAGCTTGCAGTCTTAATATTTTTGAAAACAAAATGAAGTGCGTATGATACGCATAAATAAAACAGATTCCAGTTTTTCACTGGGAAAAGTAACAATCCCCTTGAAACAAGTTGCTTCAAGGGGAAGTTGTGACCCTATTTGGTATTATTGGGGTCAAGTGGGCTGATATAGCCTTGTGGTTTTAAGGCGAGAATATCGCAGTCAATTTTATCGATAACATGTTCAGCGGTGTTACCAATAAAGACTGCTGATAAACCAGTGCGCCCTGTAGTGCCGATAATACACATGCCAGCGTTAAGACCCTTGGCAGCCTGAGGAATTATGTCTTCGGGTAAACCTTGTTGAACAATGGTATTTTCTTGCGCAAGACCATGTTTTTGTCTCAATGCTTTCATCGCAGTTAGGTGATGACCACGAACGGCTTCTGTATACGTTGTGGGATCAAACTCTGGTAATTCAACCGTGATGTTAGTTGGTGTAATCGGATACGCATTGACTAAATATGGCATCGCATCAAGGCGTTGACTCAAACACAATAACTGCTCAACCATTTTGTCATTGAGGTCTTGGTGGGCGGGCATTTCTGAACCAACATGCACTGATGCGATAATTGACGCACCGTGTGGCCATTGCGCATTTTTTACCAACAGTACCGGAGTGGGGCATTTACGTAATAAATGCCAATCAGTTGGTGTAAAGAGCACAGATTCAAGCATGTCGTGCTTGCGAGTCCCTTTCACAAGAATGTCATGTTGACCTTCATAAACTTCATGAATGATGGCTTCATACGGACGATTATGCCAAACAACTTTGACATCCAAATCGAAATCATCATTGAGATAAGGCTCGGCAATTTTCCTCATCCACTGTTCTCTTTGTTGAATGACGCCACGACGCATAGCATCTCTTTCATCTGAAGAGAGCATGGATGTCATATCGTAAGAGAAATCGTAAATAGACAAGAAGAACAAAATGTGACTTCTTGATTTGCTTTGGGCTGCCAATTGAGTGGCGCGAGCAAGTGCGGGTTGGTCATCTCGATTAATATCTGCAACCACTAAAATTTTGCTATAGATGCTCATAACGGGCTCCTTATCAGTGGAGGAGAACTCTATGGTTACTTTAGCGCAGAACTTGGAATTATTTTAGAAAAGGGAAAGGAATTTGTGGGAATTATGAAGTAGCTCATTAAAGAGCTACTTCATTGAAACTAAACTATGAATCTTGTGTCACACCAGCCATCTCCATCAATGAAGCATGATCGAGAATAGTAATATACTTACCTTTAACACTTAAGATTTCAGATTTTTGGAATCGACCTAGTAGACGACTGATTGTTTCTACCGTCAAACCAAGGTAGTTACCAATATCACCACGAGTCATCGTCAAACGGAACTCTCTAGGGCTAAAGCCACGTTGAGAGAAACGAGTTGATAAGTTATACAAAAAGGCCGCTAAACGTTCTTCTGCATTTTTCTTTGAAAGCAGGAGAATCATTTCTTGATCACCTTTAATTTCATTACTCATCAAACGCATAATTTGTTGACGAAGTTTAGGCATCTTACCTGATAGATCGTCTAATATCTCATAAGGAATTTCACAAACCATCGATGTTTCTAGTGCTTGAGCAAAGCTAGGATGGCTATCTGATGTAATGGCATCAAAACCTACTAAATCACCAGCAAGGTGGAATGCAGTGATTTGTTCGTCACCTTGTTCCGTGATGGTGTAGCTTTTAATTGTACCAGAGCGGATAGCATAAAGAGATTTTAACTCATCTCCCGCCTTGAAAAGCTCTTGGCCTTTCTGAATTGGCTTTTTGCGCTCAATGATTTGATCAAGCTGGTCTAACTCTGATTCATTCAAAGTAAACGGGATACAAAGTTGGCTGATACTGCAATCTTGACAGTGAATGGCACAGCCACCAGATTGGATGCGTTTCGCAGCAGGCTTTTCAGAAATCATAATAACCTTCACTAATTGATGTACATCAATATTTTAGCATTACTAAAACTCAAAGCATAGCTAAAATAAATCCCTTTAAAATCATAATATTAATATAACATTAGCTGCATATAGCACGTAATAGTCCCTCTGGTAATGGGAAATATTACCTACTCATCACAACGTATAGCTTTAAAGCTATAGATTTGGTCATTAATTATCTAAAAATGGCATCTTTTTGAGTAATCTAGTGTCATTTGAGAAAATAAACTTCAGTTTTTGTGATCAAAATCTATGTGTGTAATTTCTTAATAGGAGAAGAATCTAAATCAACTTTAGTTATGGTAATGAACGAATTGAATACTTTATTGACAGTTAAGCCATGCTATTCATAAGGAGTATATTATCAATGTGAATTTACTGATAATATTAAAAGGCTATGTGGTGTTTGATGTTCCGATTAATACGTGGCGCATTATAAGCGCCAAAGCCAAACGTTACTATATTTATTCATCAGTCCGAACCACATTTTGATTTGTTTTTAACAGGACGTTTAGGTAACGCTAGTATTGGTATATTTAATGAGTGACAAAGAGAGGAATCATGGCAGCTGAGAAGCTCACTAAACAGCGATTAATACAAATCCTGGCGGTGCTGGCACTTTTGATCGTTGCTTTTTTTTGGCGAACATGGACCTACAGCAATCAGCAAGTCATGGACTGTATGGGTGTAAATCAATGCACAGTGAGCCTGCAAGGAAATGCATTTACTATTACTAAGATTTCAATGGGTTCATATGAGCTGGACAAGGTTCCCGCAACTTGGTCTTTAAATACAGAACAAGGTGTGATTGAAAAATCAGATAAAGGACAGTGGATTTTAAATGTTGACACCGACAAGTTAGGGTCTAATCCAATATTAAAAATTAACGATAAGACGTTGATTTCGATAAAACTGTAATGTTATCGACCATTTTTGCGAGCAACATTTCATCTAGACAGTTCCGGTTTTAATTAGATTGTAAATTGGGGTATAAATGCTGATAAATCCAACACTGAATACGTCAATGCGTTTTTTAACCTCAGTCAGTCACGCGCCAGATGAGGCTTCAGCAGTCGCTGAACTACTAGCGGCTATTGATACCACTGGGCTAGCATCAATGCTCTGCTACTATACTCAAGATTACAAACCGGAAATCTTGTCAGCTAACATTAAGCAATCCTTTCCCGGCATTCCTTTTATTGGTTGTTCTTCTTGCAAAGGAGTGATGACCGAAAAAGGCTTTCATCACGGTCCAGTTGTAAGCATTATGGCGATTTATGATAAAGAACCTTGTGCTTATGGTTCTGGGTTAGTCGATCTTTCTTCATGTCAGAACTATCCGCAAGCAGCCGTTCATGTTATCGAGCAAGCGTTAAAACATGCAGACCGAGCCGGTGAAGTTCCGAGTTTAATTGTTTTACATGCCACTCCAGGAAATGAAGAACGCTTTATAGAAGCGATTGATATGAAATTTGGTACTCAAGTACCTATCATTGGTGGCAGTTCAGCAGACAACCATATCGAACACCAATGGTCATTAATTAGCGATAGTGGCTCGACAACTAACGGTCTTGCAATGCAGCTATTTTTCCCTTCAAAGCCATTAACTAGTGGTTTTAGTGATGGTTATTCACCAACAGAGTACAAAGGAACGATTACTAAAGCCTCTGGACGAATCATCTATGAGATAGATGGAAAACCTGCGAAATATGTATACAAAGGCTGGATTCGAGATCACGCAGGTGAACATATTTCTGAACAGTATATCTTTGATCATATTGCTCGTTTCCCCATTGGTCGGATTGCGGGAACGGTACATCAACAGCCATATTATAAGCTCACACATCCGTTACAATTAATTGTAAATGGTGGATTGGAGTTGTTTGCAGAAGTTCATACTGGAGAAGAAATCAGTTTAATGACTGGTTCACTAGAACAGTTGATTTCTCGGGCATCTCGGGTAGTAAAAGAAGCAAATACTAAGAACTACAGAGAATCAATGGTGCTAGGCGCTATTATCATTCACTGTGGCGGCTCAATGTTAAGGTTAGGAAATAAAATCAACCAAGTATATGAAAAGTTACTTGCACAAATGAACAATCAACCGTTCATTTGTCCGTTTACCTTCGGTGAACAAGGGCGTTTCATTTGCGGTGAAAATGCTCATGGGAATCTAATGATTTCTTCAGTGATTTTTTACGAATCAGAGTAACAGTAATTGATTATGAATTCGGACCAAGCAGAGCTATTAAAAGAAACCTTACTTGAATTAGAACGGAGTAAGGAACGAGAGCATCAATTAGCAGAAGAAAACCGTGTTATTCTCGCTGCGCTTTCCGCATTGAGTAACGCTGACAACAAATATCAAATCTTTGAAGAGTTGAAGCGGGTTCTTGGGCGCTATATAGAATTCGATGATTTTATTGTTATTTCAAAGAGTAAGCATTGCTCTTCGTACTATACATTTCTCACTTCCAACCCAGCGTTTCAAGGAAAACAATGGCGTAATACGCCAAAGTTTCAACGAGTGCTGAGCGGTGAAGGTATTGTCTTGTTTGAACCTAATGAGCAGGATGAATTTCACCATCTATCTTCTAGTCTCAAGAAACAGATCAATTCGGTCTTAATGACAGGTATTAGCGCTGAAGCAAGCAACTCCGTTTTACTCTTGATTGGTAAGAGAAAAGGGCAGTTTAGTCTCGAAACAAAAGCAACACTATTACGGTTTCGTCCTTTATTAGAGCGCGCGATTAGTGATATTGAATATAAAGAAGAACTTCAACAACTAGTAAATATTAAAACTCGCGAACTTTCAATCGCGCAGCAACAGGCAGAACAAGCCAACAAATCCAAATCCCAATTTTTAGCAATGATGAGTCATGAGCTTCGTACACCATTAAATGCCGTTTTGGGTTTGATTGATGTGTTAAGACAGGACATTTCAAAGGAACAACGTGATCTTCTTGAGCAGATGGAAAATTCTGCAGAGCTGTTACTTATCATCATCAATGATATTTTAGATTTGAGTAGAATAGAATCGGGGCACTTTAAGTTACAGTGTAACTGGATAGATCTAGAGAAGAAATTGGGTAACTCACTTAGTTATCACAAGCAACTGGCCCAAGAAAAAGGGATTAATTTCACAGTGACACATCAGCTATGTCACGAAAATGTATATTGGCTTGATTCTACTCGTTTAATGCAAATCTTATTTAACGTTGTTGGTAATGCGATTAAGTTTACTAAGAAAGGTAACGTTACTGTTGATTTGAGAACCGTGTCTGACTCGTTAATGATCACGGTAAAAGATACTGGGATTGGTATTGATGATGATCGAATTGAGCAGTTGTTTTCGCCATTCATTCAGGCAGACAACTCAATTACGCGTACATATAGTGGTACCGGTTTAGGATTAACCATTACTAAACATTTAGTTGAGTTGATGAACGGTAAGATTTCAGTCGAAAGCAAAGTCAATCAAGGAAGTACATTTACAATCATGCTGCCTTTGAAATCAAAAGTCAGCAGCCGTGAGTCTAATCGATTCGACTTAATTGATGAGCAGAGTTCAGAAAAAAATCATGCTAAACAAATTCTTGTAGTTGAAGATACTAAAACCAATCAAATGGTCATCAAGCTCATTTTAAATCGACTGGGTTACACTGTAACACTTGCTGATAATGGTCAAGATGCCATTAAACTCCTTAATCATGATAAACAGTTTGATCTCGTTTTTATGGATGTGTCGATGCCCATAATGGATGGTATTGAGGCAACAAAACAGATTCGACTGAAAGGTCTCAACGTACCAATCATTGCATTAACAGCGCACACGATGGACCAGGATAAAAATGACTGTTTGAAATCCGGTATGAATGACTTTGTTATGAAGCCAATTCGAACTAAAGACTTATCGGGTGTGTTATCTAAATTCATTCCTGGGAATTAGCCAATAGACCAAGCCCAGAAAATCTGGGCTTGGTCTTCATTAAGCCAGATAAACAATCATAACGTACTGGCTTTAATAATATTCCTATTTTTAATCGAAGATGATAAATAGGAATATTATATACTTTATGGTAAATAGCTTATGTTCAATAGATACACCCAGAGGGGGCGATACCAAGCACTAGTTACCGTACCCAGATATTACATTTAACATAATATACATAATGCGTACTGTAGGTGCTCGATTAAAGGCATGCTGGCGAGCGTTCCTAAACTGACGTAAGCCACTGTATTTAAATGTAATCCATGCCCGTTAAATTTTTTTGCCATTGTTTCCCATAAGCGTTTTACCTGTGGATTTTCTTGGCGGTCAGCGTGACAACCAATCAAAGCAAGTTGTGGGTCTATTCCTGAATTTTCCGCTAAAAAAATTGCTTGTGTATCAGTCATATAGCGATGACCTTTGCGAAATTCACTTATTCGCTGCTTAGGTAGGTTCATATCTAAAGCAATTTGCTTGTCTTGTATGTAGTTTTGAGCCTTTTTGTAGGCATCAATCAGTTGGTTTTGATACATGGCAAGTCCTCCGTTTTGATCATTTTAGCCTATTCGTCACAATTTTTGGTGTCTTGCGGTCATCGATATTGGTGACTAACATAGTCACATAATTTGGTTACTCAATGACCGCTGGTTTCGACCTTAACTCGTTTCTGGCGGTCACCCTCAACTGGTTAAGGTGGTTTTGGCCGTGGAACATATTTTTTATGACGTCCTCCCTGATGGTTCTGTTTCAGTCTTCTTGTTTGAAGATTGGGATTGGTTCCGTTCCTACGGTCATCTTTTGTCTTACCTCGATAGCCAAGCTGGCGAATATCAGTTGCATGACATTACTGACACCACTCTTGATGAACGTTTAGCTATTATGGGAGCACACAAATGAAATATACCTGTACTGTCTGTGGTGCTCTTTATCATGCTGACTCGGCTTGTCATTGCCCTGAGTGTAATGCAACGCCTATCAATCAAGTTGGTATGGGTAGCAAAGACCCGTTTGACCGTTATTCTGCATTACCTAAAGGTCAATACGTTCGTCGTGCTAAAAAGTCTGATATCCCTGCTGATTTTACTGTGCATACTCCCACTGAATATACGTTCATTGAGGACTATGAACAGTCGCCAGTTATCATTGATTACTTATGTTTTACAGTGAATCTCAAAGACTTTCGTCACTGTCGTAAAGAGTCGCCTTACTCTGGCATTAACTTTCCAACTGAGCCTCAATTCTCTACGCATGAGGCTAAATCTTTTGCTGATATCGAGGCTTATAACAAGTACTTTCGTGACGTTTATATGGAGTACTTACAAGAAACAGTTAGACGTTTTATTACGCGTGTTCTTGGCTTCAATTACGGTGCACCTCGTGGCCGTGGCTTCCAGTTCTATGACGATTCGTTCGTTTTAACCAGTTCTCAAGGCAATGATTATTGCGGTCAAGTTGGTTTTGGTGGCAACCGTGACACGATCCATTTTCAAATCACTGGTCATGGCTGCAAACACCTTTTTGCTGACCGTTCATGTCATTTCCTTCATCACTGGTTGTCTGAGATTCTTGGCGTCAAACAGTTGGCACGTATCGACCTCGCTTATGACGATTATGACGGTCTTCATACTTGTGAAGCTGCTGAACGTGCAGCAATGAAAGGCGCGTTTAAGCGTTCTCGTGGTTTCGCGCCTCAAGTCCATGTCGTTGATGTTTTTGATTATGTTCAAGATGGTGACTCACTGAAAAAAGTGTTTACCCGTGAAGAGCGTGACTTTGGCAATCGTCAGTCCAATGTCTACTGGCGTGTTTATAACAAAAAGTTGGAGCGCAACATCACTAAAGAGGATTTCTCTTGGTATCGGTCTGAAGTTGAGCTCAAGAAATGGGATGTGGACATCCTTCTGAATCCTGCGGGCGGGTTTGTGGCATTGAATGAATATGCTGCTTCTCTCCTACCCGTTGATATTGAACCAGTTTACACATCGGTTAAGGCGAAAAAACGTGTTGCCTGTGATGTTCTGTCTGCTGCGTTCTGGGCTAAGCGTCAATATGGCCGTTTGGTAAATAGCTTAGTCGAGTTGTATGAGGGCGATTGTGAAAAGGTCGTCTCTAGTCTTTTACGTGACGATGGCGGGATAACGTTCCCGTCGATGCATCGCAAATTAATTCAAACATTGGAGTAGATAAAATGGCTAATAGCGTTTTTGTTCTGGGTATCTCATTTGTCACTAACAACTTTCAAGGTGACATTGCTCAACTCAACATTTCACGTCCTCTACGTGAAGTAAATACCGAAAATTATAAGCGTCGTACTTACGGTGAATCCGGTGAAGTTAATGCACGTTATGACCAACCTATCATGATTGATCGCAAATATGCCGAGAAATTGGAAGCCTTGCGCGTTCTCGTTCCTCGTCGTGAGTACGAGTTGGAATTAGATTTGAACCCAATTGACCCGCTGTCCGGTGCGATTGTTACTAAGTTAATCCCTGTCGACCCTGATGTTAAAAAGCATTTCGCTGATTGCTTAAAAGAGCAATAAGGGGCTCGTTATGTCTTTGTGTGTTGAGGTGGTCGATTCAGTCTTACAAGTCGTGTCCGGTGATACCTGTACTTACGTTGTCATGACGGCTGAAGAGGCATCTCAACTAGTAAGTAACCAAACCGATTGGTCATCTTACTTGGAGTTTGATGAGGACTTGTATCAGTTCGTGTTAGTTCAAGCCCTTGTCACGTTCGTTGGCGGTCACATGTTAGGTCGAATCGCCAAATACTTTGGTAAAGCTTAATCATTTTAAGGATATACATTATGAAAACTTTTAAAAAAGCTGGTCTTTTCGTTGCTAAAAAAGCAGGTGTTGTTGGTGCTGGTATCTCTGCTCTAACCGCTTCAACTATGACGTTTGCTGAAGCTGATGCAAACATCACTAGTGCGGTTACCGCTGGTAGTGACAACGTCACTGCTGTGGTTGCTGGCGTGATTGCGGTTACTGCTCTTGGCTTTGGTCTAAGCATGATCGTTTCATGGTTGCGTAAGTAGCGCATATGGTCACATCTATTGCTCTCGCTACGTTAATATCATTCTCGTTTCTGATAGGTATGTACACGGGAGTGATAGCAGGTTAATTAAGGGAGCTTCGGCTCCTTTTTGTTTTTGGTGACAGTATGAAACGCTTTTTATTCCTCCTTTTATTTATTGTCTTACCATCAGTTGCTAATGCAAATTATAAGGTTACGGGACTCTATTCTTATAGCCCTAATCAGGATATTGCCGATGCGTGCGGTGTGTCTGTTGGTGTTGTTTTTTCAAGCATTTCCTGTACTGCCGACATAACAGTTGGTTCTAATGTTTATCACGTGTCAAGTATATACTTGTATAATGGTAATACTCTAATTTACGCGTCTTATACGAAAAATAGTTCTACTTCTGGCTCATCCGTTCCTATCGCTTATATAAGTTCAACGTCTGATGCGCTTGATTCTGATGGTGATGGTGTTTCTGATGAGGACGAGGCCGCTGAGGAGGGTGATGCTAGTGATGATGATACTAGTGATTTAGAAGACGATGGTTGGACTGTTAACGATGATGGTTCTGTCGAGCCTCAAGATGGCATTTGCCCTGATGGTTATAGTTTAAGTCTTACTTTGTGTTATGCAGATAGTGATGATACGTCTGATGACAGTTCCGGTGATACTGGTGACGACTCTTCTGATGACAGTTCTGGTGATACTTCTGATGATTCTTCTGACGATAGTTCGGATGTGTCCTCTGATAACTCTGATGTAGTCTCGGCTCTTGATGAAACTACTTCTGCGGTCAACTCTGTTAAGACGGCCATTGATGATGCTTCATCTGATATTACCAATGCCGTTAATCAAGCAAGCTCTGACAATTCAGAAAAGCTCGATGCTCTTAATCAATCGGTGACGGCTGGCTCTGGTGATATTGTTGATGCCGTTCAAAATAATACCGATACGCTTGGTGAGGGCATTTCCTCCCTTGATGCTTCTATTGATGATCTTTCTGACCAAATGGGTACGTTGCTCAATGGTACTAGTGAGTTTTCTAATCCCACTACAAACGGCTTTAGTGATTCCGTTCTTGGTGATGCGTTGTCTTCTGCTGAAACTGAGTTAGAAGAAACAAAAGCGGAATACCAAGATTTACTGGAAAATCCGCCTGATTTTCTTGGCTCAACCACGTTCGATGGTGGTTCTTATACTGGCCTAACTTTGACTGTTAAAGGTCAATCCGTTGATTTTGACCTCTTTGACTCTCTTGGTTCCAACGTCTCTTTAATTCGTAGTGTCATTATTTTCGTTGCCACTGTCAGTGGTGGCCTTATTATTTTATCGGCTGGTCGTCGGGGGTAATTATGGAATACCTATATGATGCATTAAGCTATTTATCGGATGCTCTTTATTACATCGTGTCATTTTTTCAAACGATTGGTGACTTCATCATTGAGGCGTTTACTTGGTTCTCTTATATTCTGATGAAAATGTACATTGAGTTTAAGATTTCAACCGTTAAAGTCGCCTATTCCGTTGCTCAAAGTTTACTCGGTGACTATGAGGTTTATGCGGCCATTGGTGAAGTGTTCAATGAGTTGCCGGATAACCTTCGATATGCTGCAACTCAACTTGGAGTAGTTCAAGCTATTCGAATCATAGTTGATGCAGCCGGAACGGCTTTTATTCTTCGTATTATCGGTTGGTGATGCTATGGCTGTTTCATTTCGTCATGGCTCTAATGGGTCTTATAAATCAGCTTATGCCGTTTGGTTTGAAATCGTTCCTGCACTTCGTGAGGGTCGTATTGTTGTCACCAACGTTGAAGGTCTAAAAAGCTTATCAGGGATAGAGAAAGCACTCGGGGAAAAATTTCCATCCTCTACCCGTCTTATTCGAATCTTTAGCCGTTCTGAGGAAGGCGTTAGGTTGTGGCAAAACTGGTTCTGCTGGATGCCTACTGGCGCGTTTGTTGTGATTGATGAATGTCAGGACTTGTTTACTACGGATGTAGGCTTTAAACGTGAAAAGGCCGTTTATCATCCTGTTGAAGAGTTCAAAGATGATCTTCCTGCTGACTTTTTGGAGTTGTTCTATTCGCGTTGGCTTCCGGTTCCTGAAGATGCTCGTCATATTGATGGTGAGGAAGATGATACCGGACGGACTCAATATGATGAGCATGGGCGATTAGTCTATCCGTATAACTTTTATGGGGCGTTCATGCGTCATCGTAAATATCAGTGGGACATTGTTCTTTTAACCCCTGATTGGACGTCCATTCCTACTTGGATGCGCGGCTGTGCTCAAGAAGCCTATTCTCATCGCTCGACGGATACGTTCTTTCGTAAACGTCGACCTCGTATTTTTAACCACAAACCGCAATCGTCTAAATCACAACCTAGCACTAAGGCAGACTTTGCCAGCTGTACGAGCAAGAAGATTCCTCTTGATGTGTTCGCGCTTTATAAGTCTACCGGAACGGGCGGATTCAATGAGTCAAAAGCTGATTTGACTATGCTGAAATCGCCTAAGTTTCTTGTCGCAATGCTGATTGCCCTGTTATCGATGGGCTATTTTCTTTGGAGTATGTACCATGTATTTTTTAGCGATACTGTCGATTCGAATCAAGCGTCTGTTGCGTCTGCTTCTGGTGCTTCCCATCATTCCAATGTGGTTGAGAAATTGGATTCGAAATATTCTGCGGATACTTCGTCCGGTCGGAAAAATAGTTCTAGCGTGGTTGATAGCGGTCGTCGTAATGAAAGTGATCATACGCCTGATAATGTGGATACTATAAACCCCTTCAAAGAAGCCTTTCCTATTTTTAATTCGGCTAAACATGTGTATTTGACTGGTGAATTGAAAACTGTTGGTAAAAAGTTTAGTTATACAAAGTTTGTTTTCAGGATAGATATGCCTGACGGGTCTTACTACGTTCGTAGCCATGCCTTGGCCAAGTATGGGTATTATTTCGAGTATATTGATGACTGCTTGGTATCGGTCAAATATGGCAAACGTCGAGTCATGGTGATGTGCGCGCCCTATTCTAACCAGTTGCCTGTAAGTAATGACAAGGCACTCGATGATAGAAAAAAGGAAGTGCATAAGTCTGTAGACCTATTCAGTCTTTAATATCTGTATGTTAAAAATGACATGCAGTTGCTAATGGTTGTATGTCAAAAATGACATACAACTCCCCCCGACTATCTCGCGCTTGCGCGACACGGAGCGGAGCGACTCACCGCTTTAGCGGTACAAGCACGCCCTCCCAGGTTAAATAGATCACCTGGTCTAATCGTGCGAAAACCTGCGTTCTTAAATATTGCAACAAAACCCCTCCCTTCCTGCTAGACCATTGAGGAAATATAGCGTTCTCTTTTGTGCCGGTTCTTGGTTTGAATCTTCGTGTCTTATTGATGCAGGGTTTTGACTTTGTGGGGTTCGGCGACTGCTGAGTCGCGAGGACTGAGCAGCGAGGCAGGAGCCAGTACCCCCACTAGGTACTACGGGGGTACTTTCTTCCTATTTCCTTATCTCTAATAGTGTTATGTGTGTAAATGCATGTATACTATTCGCTCTGATAAGGAGTTTATATTGAAACATATAGCCATTTTGCTCGCTCTTATTCCCTTGCTGTCTGCTTGTACCTCTGTGAATCATCAAAAATTAGCTCAGCCCTATCTTTATGATATCGCAATCAATAACAAGGCCTTTGTTGTTAGTACTAAGGGGAATGTTTTTGCATCTTGGGGGCAAAGTACTGTCGATAAGGCGGTTTCAATTACATATAACGCATGCATTAATTCAAATGTAGGTACCTGTAAAATTTACAGTATCAATGGCAAGTCTGTATCTGATTATCCAAACTATAAACATATGGGATTTACCTATACCGATTCTTATCTGTCGGATATTAGGTTGATTTTTACTTGCGATGAAATTCCCTACTCGCTAGCAGTGAGTTTGTATCAGTCTGGTCATACATATTTGGATAAAAAAAGTGATGGTATACCATGTGAAGATTCTAAGGGGTTCTTTTTAGCTAAACGCCGTTTTTCGTCTGGTGTCTATGCTTTAGATTACAAGTTATATGGATTACCTAATCCTAAAAAGGTTAATTCAAAAAATCTCAAGTCTATCTTTAAAGATTCTTCTCATTCGGTTTTGAAAGCTATAACTGTTGTATCTCCTAATACTGTGCCATCTAAACACACTGTTTCTAGTCCATATAAGATTCCGAGTTATAACAGTTCTAGCTATAAAAGCTTACTTGGTAATTGTCACAGAGTGCGTGGGTACAGAAGAAAAAATGGTACTTATGTCCATTCTTATGTTAGGTGTTATAAATAGGTTTTCTTAAGGCCCATTTGAGCCTTAAGAAGTGGGTTATTTTCTTGTAACCATTATTGAAGCCAATGCTCTAGCGTATTTTAATAGTTTAGAATTAACCCTTATTTCATTTATTGATTGTATTTCCAATAGTGCAATACCAGTAATAATTTGCTGTGGTGAAACTAATTGCCCTGTTGGTAATTTGAGCCTTCCCCCTCTCAACTCAAATTCCTCCCAGCGTTCGTCGTGATGTAGTTCTCGCTTGGCTGTTAATCTCATTAATCTCTTACACTCTGGCGGAATACTTTTTCCAGTGTCCCACTCTTTGACTGTCCTCACAGTTTTGAAACAAAGTTTTGCTGTTTCTTCTACGCTTAACTGACATTCTAATTCACGAAAAATGTAGTTTTTTGTCATTTCGTGATACTTCATGCATATCTACCTCTAAAGAGGCAGATTGTAAGTTATTGTAAATTAACACGCATTTAACCATAATTTTACATAATGCGTACTTGGATGTTGGGTTTTAACACGGTTTTTCAGTGGCTTATTGGCTGTGTATTTTACGCTGATTGCATTCAGTTTGATGCTATAGATTCGATGCCTTTTCTAAATACTAATAGCTTAAATCCTATTGCCCAACCAATGGCGAACGCTCCAATAAACGAGCTAATTAAAAATGTAAGTTCATCCATTAACGTTGTCCTCCAACGAGCCAACCAATGGCCAACACTGTTACGAGTAATCCAACAAAAACAAGCATCCATAAACTATCTAGCTTGGCGATAAGTTCTGTAAATTGTGCGTCGGTCATAATGCCTCACTGATATTCTAAGATGTCGTAAATACGGTCAGGTAATCCATTCATGCGGCGTGTAAAATTAATTAGCGCATAGACGTGAGTTTTAGACACTTCCATTTTTCGCGATATTTCCGCACCGGTTAAGCCTTCATCCGCTAATAGCCGGATAAGCTCTACATCTTCATCTGATATCGTACTTGATGGACTATTTTCACCAAGGTAGCGACGTTTCAAGCCAAGTACTTTTATAGCATGATCTCTTATTGAGCCTACGGTTTTCTGTAATGTCTCAGCAATTTCTATCGTGGTCTGTATTCCGTAATGACGTTTAATATACATATCTTCTATGGTCGTAAATCTCTGATATCGAGGGCTACGTGTATAACCTTTCCTTGATACTCGCTTTCTTACTGATGCTGGAGAACGGTCAAGCAGTTCCGCTATTTTGTTATGGTTAAGCCCTTCAAAATAATACTGTTGAAGACGTTCATCGTCATCGAGTAACCAGTTACGATGACCATTTTTTCTAGCCAGTTTTTCACCAACATAGACATGCTGCTCATGTGTATGGGGTTTAATTCGACTCATGTTGAAGTAACCTCTTAGCAGCTTGATAAATGGCACCGGAAGGCACACGGATAAAAGGAACTTTGCAGTACGCATTGAGATAAATCAGCAGATGTAAGCGATCCCCCTGACGGACAAACTCGCATTTAAAAGATGGTCTGGAGAGTTGAAGGAGTTTAGACGCAGAGAGAAGTTTAAGTTCTTTATTATCAGTTGGATATTGGTTAACACTAGCCATATGACACCTCATAAAAAAGCCGCTGAATGATGGGGATTCATCCAGCGGCAACAGTTAAATTTTGGGGGCTTCTAACGGTTCGAGAGTTAATCCAAAACGCTTTAACTCAAGTGAACCGAAGTTATTAACAATAAAGCTAGAGCTATGAACGGTATACTTTGCTGGAGCATATGGGGGTTGTCCTTCGTCTAGGCCTAGCTTCATTTCAACGGGGAACTTACCGCCTAAATGTGCGTAAGCTGTTTGTTCGTAAATAACACGAGCCGGTTTCCCTTCTCGCCCTGGTATTGTTCGCGTGTTGATGCGCTCATCTTCTTTAAAAATCTCGATGGTTAGCATGATAAATTCCTATGTAAGTCAGTTAGTTAAGCCTATATGTGGGTAGCTTAGGGTAGATGTGCCTACTCTCGTGCCTCAAGCAAGCACACCTACCCTAAGCAATCGCTCTAAAAGGCAGTACGTTAGACTGAGCAACAGCTGGGCGCTGATACCAGTCAGGGATAGATAAAGGTCGAACTTCGATAACATCTGAACGTTTCAATGTTGGACACATGCGACTAACATCAAACGGTCGTGACACATCGATACCAATTTGCTTTAGTCGTGCTTTATGAACGTAAAAATTGGATTGAGATAACACGTCTCTGAGGTCGGTGCCGTGCTGCCAAAGCGAGAAGTAACTCATAGTTACATTGGCTTTTCTGAGTGTGTCGACTGCGCCAGCATTTAGTAATTGATGTGCGATAGATTCGTGTACGTCGTGAGTTGCATGCAATGTGTTCATAGCGTTCTCGATGTCTGTCAAATGTGCGTGAAAGTCTTGTTCGCCAACCATTCCGTAAAATTGTAAATTATGTCTCTTTAGTAACTTCTGTCTTAAGCTGTGTTCTTCGCGGACTACGCCTTGTTGTTCGCAATATTCTATTAGCTGATCTACGTATTGAAGTTGTTCAGATGTAACGGAGTTCTTTTTGCGCTTATCTTTCTTTAAATGATTTCTAAGTTCGTAGGCTTTGCAATAAAGTTTGGTCATCGACCATTCTGAGGCTTCGCCCCAGTTACAAGTCATCCCATTGGGATAGAGTTTAGGCTCGCGGCCTCGACCAATTTGCATTGAAGACATGCCGCGAATGAATGATGCTTCACTGCCCTGACCTACTCTATGATTTCGAGTCCAGTCAATGAGAGTAATCTCAGCACCATTACCAACTAAAGAAGATGCTTTACCTTCTGGAGTCTGCCGATGGAACAAGCGAGTTGTTTTGGTAAATGGAGGTAAGTCATATTTGGCAAGAATGTGATTATAAATCGCAACACAATCATCAAGTTTTTCGAGACCAAACAAATTATCCATACGTTGCCAGCGAGATGGATTACCTTCAACACGGACGCGAGTTCCATCACATCGAATAGTCACTTTCGTACTATATGAGCCTTCGAGTAGTTTCTGATTAACACTTGGAGGAAGCGCTTCACCTGTTTCTAAATCAATACGTTCAATGACATGACGACCAACAAGAGGGAGTCCCCCTTGCGGATGGTCCTGCTGCATGAACAGTTGATCGATAAAGAAATTAGATGTCATGAAAACCTGTCAATTGCCATTAGTGAACATTTCGATGTTCATAAATGATAATCGGTAAAGTGACAAAAATCTATGCACTTGTGCACATTAAATGGTCATTAGTGAATATGAAAAAGTCAGAAGTGAAAAAACAGGGGTTATAATGCAGGGATATTATCTTGAGGTATGAACATGACAGAAACGTCGATAGCCCAAAGAATTAATGATGCCATTACCCAAAATGGCGGCTACCAAAAAGTAAGTGATACTACAGGGATTAGTGTCAGCACTTTAGTGCGAGCGGCTAAAGGCAAAACAGAGCCGAAGCTTAAAGATGTAATCGCAATTTGTGAGGCTACTGGCGTGCCTTTGAATTTCATTGCCTATGGCCGTATTGAGAGTTCCCCACTAGAGAAACCGTTGCAAGAGATACAAAAAGGTTTGTCATTAATGAATGAAGCGATACTGTCTGATCGGCTTAGAGAGTTGGAACAAAAGATAGACAAATTGAATAAAAATTCCTGAATTCAGGAGTTAGTTCGGGTGTAACAGGAACCCGAACCGCTTCGCGGTCTCAAAAGCTGAGTTTTGCGGACATGAAAAAGGCAGGTCGTAACCTGCCGCGCGAATGACTAATGTGAGTAGCTTGGGCTGTGGTGTGCGCTTGGCTACTCATTTTTTCTCTAAAGTCTTTTGGATACCATCAGCTACTTTAGGAATGCTAGTTTCTAGTGCTCTAATAGTGGATATCTCAGATAAATTTGCTGTGTGTTTTAACAAAGTTAGTGCTGCACATGTTGCTTTAAAACGTCGTTCTTGCTTATCAGCATCAAAATAGCCATTAAGAATTTCACCAAAATAGATATCAGGTTCAGACATGAAAGATTCCCCAGAAGTAAATGTTATTTAATAAACTATAGGAGTTGCATAATAAAACAAGCGCATACAATCAATTTTAAATAAAATAGGACTTAAAATGTACGCATTATGCAAATTATGTGTACGGGCTTCTCTGGCAAAGCGATTCTCTTTCATCATCTTCACGCTCTGGCAGACATTTCGTGCCTCAATGCCCTCTGACCGGAATCACTACTTCTCTCGCCCACCCTTTGCTGGCGTTCGGCTTTCAGCAAACCCTCAACATAATTCATACCCATAATGCGTACTTGGATGTTGGGTTTTAACANGGTTTTTCANTGNCTTATTGGCTGTGTATTTTACGCTGATTGCCGTTCAAGTTTACCCAATGATTCGATCACTAAGCCAAAACGTTTTAACTCAAGCCCACCGAACTGATTAACGCTAAAGCTTGATGGATGCACACCGTGTATGCCGGTTGGTTTTGTTCGAGCTGGAGTTTCATCTCTACTGGGAACTTGCCACCAAGATGAACATACGCGACTTGCTCACATATTACTCGTGCCGGACGATTGTCTTTGGCTGGGATATTCCGTGTTTTCACGTTCACGTTTTCTGGGAAGATTTCTATTTTTAGCTAAGCAGATAATCGAATGATGTTGTCTTATTCACTGAGCCCGTCATTTTTGAGATGTGCCTGGCTTTTGGCTCAACCTAATCACTAGAATGCTGTTGTGTGAAACTTGAAGTGACGGCAATACATTAAAGGTTCTGTAGCTCTGCTTTTGAAAAAAACCAATGGCCAATTAATGCTCTTAGACTAATAAAAAAAGAAACCCGCTTATCGCGGGCTAATTGGAGTTAAGCACTATCAAAAATTAAAGTAGCGTAAAGTCATCTTCATGCTTCATTTAAGGACAATTTAAACTTAGTCGTAATCGATGCTGATTTCCATGCATATGCACACATATATTGTATTGCTTGATGATTACATCATCTTGTTTGAACTGGGTTCAAAGTTTATCAGTAAGGTTTAACTCTCTAATCCTGTGCAAATGAAGAATAGATATTTTCTTTTTACTTATACTATTTGCAATAAAAACAGTTATTTATATATAAAAGTTATTATTTTTTTAAGCTTGGAATATTTGTTGTATTAAGGATTTAAAATAAACAAATAACTATTTTTTACTGCATTCAATACATATAGGTAAAACCTTTCAATCGGTTGTCGATATATAGGAATTATCATTTATGCCCGTTTTACGAAGGTCTTCATGCATCCAAATCCCCTATCTTCATGTTAATAATTCGAATTATTTTCATATAGTTAAGTTAATTTTTCTTTAACATCAACATGCGTAGTCATTTCCATTCAGAAAGAACAGCCTCATCTCGGGCTATTCAGTTTTACCCAGCTGCGTTACCTTCACATTGGTTTAATTATTCAATGATTTACGTTGGAGAGTTGAATCCCGCAGATTCATATCTTGGTTTTCTTGGTCTGTTAATTAATACTTCTTCTGGTTTTACGTAGTGCTATGAGGGAAAAGAGAGGCTTTATCGCGTGGGTATTAACTGCGGCTTATAACCGATATGACTTATTAAAAACGGCAACCTGTGAGTATTCGTTCTATAAAATGACAAGCCCGCACTTCGATATCACATTGAAGTGCGGGCTTTATAAGCTTCTAAAAGATGATAGATCGATGTTATTTTACTTTATTGGAACAACTTTCTTTAGCAAAGCAGTGAATTGTTGTTCATTTAGTTCTTCGAACTGACTTTTTTCTGATTCGACTTTCCATGTTCCATTTGGAGCTAAAGCAATAGTGAATGAGGGTGAACCTCCTTCTCCTTCAAGATTAACAACACCCTTATGGGTTATTGATGCTTTAGCAGAGACTCCTTTAGGATTTAAAAAAGCTAATTTTTTACCAGCAATTAGCTCTAACGCATTTAAGTGGTAATCAGTAACATCAAGTTCTGATAGTGTTTCATCAACTTGGTTGAGTTTCAATTTGCCACTTTTTTCTAATGGTTTAACCCATTGTCTAACTTCGGCGTAAAGTTTATCAACGTTATTCGCGTATTCTTTAGTTTGCGCCTTACCCGACTCTATATCTTTTTGAAGTTTTTTTTCAAAATTTTCGAGATCACGAAAACTCATTTTAGGCTCCTTTGCCAACTAAGAAACTGTATTGATCATAGTCCTATTTCAACTGCGAGATAAGTATGCCTTTGCCATTATTTTACAATTGATACTTTAGATAGTTATTGGGCTAATACGATAAAATTAAATATAGTTTATTCATAGAAAATGTCTAATCTAAGTGCATCAGTGTACTTAACTGCTATTTATAGACAATTGGCTTTAATAAAGTTGATAGATATTCAAAATGAAAAAAAAGACCCACTTACGTGGGTCAAGGTTATGCATGGATAAAAAAGGAGTACAAAGCAAATTACTGCGCCTTCCCAACTACCCTACTAAAGTTGCTTTACCGTTACTCTAGTGCGGATTTACATATGCGATGGAGTCTACGATTAAGAAGTGAATTCCCATTCTATATACACATTTTTTCGACGCACTAGACGATTTTTAATCTATTTTTGCTCCCTTGAGTAATTTATCCACCTAATTTTTATGACTAAATCGCCTAATAGCATACCTGATGAGATGATTCTAAAGTGGTATAGTAGCTCACGATATACAATTAACTGTATATTGGCCATTTTTGATGCTTATCAACTATTTGGTACACCAAAAGCGACCTTGACAGAAAACTCATAAGGGTAAATATCTCATGAAAAAAGTCTTGGAAGAAAAAATCGAACTTGAAGATGGCAGTAAGCGTTACACTTACACCGACGGTCAAAGTTATGTTTTGCACACCGACGGTACTTCTGAAAGCATTACTCCAATCACAACCATTCAAACCCAAGGTGACATTAAGATTACCTCTGACAATAAGGGTAAAGAACCAACGGTAACCACCCAGCTTGGAGCTCTCAGAGTAAGACAAATTAAACTATCTAATGGCGGCATAGCAAATATTAAGGTGCGTAAAAATGGCACATTTAAAACTTGGTCTACCGATCATGTTCACAGCCTAGTAAAAAATGGATGTCTATATCTCAGCTAAGTAATTAAACTTTTCCAGTTACATATAAGATACTGTATAACTATACAGTATCTTGATATCCCATTACTAATTAGTCTAATAAAGTATCACAATGAGTTTTACCCCTGCTCATATCGTGCATTAAATCATCGTGTTACACTCAAAGCCACTACTGTATATATAAACAGTAGTGGCTTTTTCTCATCTCCTTTCAGCAAAACTAAAAAGATTTACTACTATTGATGTTAATAATAATTCTAATGCTTTTATAATTATTTTCATTATGGGATGGGACTACATGCTGCTGAGCAAAAAGAACAGCCAATTGTTAGATCAAGCGTTAACTCTAATGCTCTCCAAACAGGCACATTCTAATTTAGACGCCAAAAATAGATTCGATTCTTTGCTATGTTTAACTCAATCACTAGTCGAACAGGTGCACCTTTTAGAGAATGATAAGCAGACGCTTGAATCAGACATCGCTGAGCTAACTCAACAATTGCAAAGTAATGAACATGAATTGCAATCAATAGAGCAGCGTTTTCATTTAATGGGTGAAGCGACTGCAGATGGCCTCTGGGACTTAACTTTTATTCCCGGCAGAGACTTTGATGAGGATTACCCGTTTTGGTGGTCACAAGGGTTTCGTCATTTATTAGGTTTTAATGACGAAAGAGATTTTCCAAATGTTGCTCGCAGTTGGTCTGATCGGTTACATCCAGAGGATAAGCAACCGACCTTTGATGCCTTTATGGCCCATCTAAATGATAAATCGGGACAAACTGGGTATGACGTTCAATATAGATTAAGCATCGAAATGGTGAGTATCGCTGGTTTCAAGCCAGGGGAGCTACGTTACGGGATTCGAAAGGTGAACCTCTGCGAGTTGCAGGTGCATTAGCTGATATCCACGAACAGAAGATAAAACAAGGTGAACTCGATAAATTTATTGATCGTTTTGAACTAGCCAATGAAATGTTGTCTGACGGTTTGTGGGATATGGAGGTCATTGCTGGTGACCCTGTGAATCCCAACAACCCTTTTTGGTGGTCTGATCAATTCAGACTTTTACTCGGATTTGAAACTGAAAAAGAATTTCCAAATGTCCTTGATAGTTGGGCTTCAAGACTGCATCCAGACGATGCTGAGAGAACGTTTAAAGTGTTTGTCGATCACTTAACCGACAAATCAGGGCGAACCCCTTATGATGTCTCATATCGTTTGAAAATGAAATCAGGGGAATTTCGCTGGTTTAGAGCAAAGGGAGAAACCAAACGTGATCAGTATGGCAATCCTCTGCGTGTAGTTGGTGCGTTAACCGATATTGAAGCGCAAAAACAACAAGAACGAGCAAGAGAAACAGAGCTAGAAACACAACAACAAATGCAAGACAACTTTACTAAAATCGGTGAAATTGTCACGATCATTAGTGATATAGCTAAACAAACTAACCTACTCGCGCTAAACGCAGCGATAGAAGCAGCTCGCGCTGGAGAACAAGGCCGCGGTTTTGCTGTCGTTGCAGATGAAGTCAGAACATTAGCATCAAGAACGCAAAGTGCGACAGAACAGGCTACTGAGCTCGTATCTGGTAATCCCTAACTTCAACCAACTCCATTTTATGAACGATAAAAGCCCCATTTCTGGGGCTTTGTCTTATCAGCAAATTATATTTATTAAATCTAACAACCCTAATTGTTTGTCACAGCATTACGACATCAATTCACTTCACAAGGAACGCAGCAATTATCGCATGCACGACAACGGTGATGTATACGTCCTGCTTTTTCCAATGCGGCTTGTACACTATTAAAATTACCTAAAAAAGTGCGATCGCTTGGTAAAGGCATTTGAATACATCCCTCAGTATGCACGTAATATTCGCCATTCACTTGAGGGGTTTTATCTAGATAATAGTTTGGCATACGGTTCACCTTTCTTGGCTATCTGATACCACTTCTAAAGCTAGCCATATTTGAAAGAATTAAAGGTGATGAAGTTACCATTAACAATGATAGTTATGTGATTTGAGCTCCACAATCAAAAGTAACATGAATGTTACGACTCTTGGCGATTTGCTGGAATGCTTAGTTTAGTGGAGCGGTTAATTTAACAGTTCGTTATATTGCTATTACATTTACTGCAATAGATTTAGTTATAGTGCGTTAAAATATGGAGTTTTATGAAGTAACTAATATTAATTACTTCATAAAATAACACTGAAGACTAATGCGATTTCGCTTTTTGGCTGTTGGATTTGAATCCTTGATGAGGAAACGCATTTCTAATACGTTGCTGAATCTTCTTCGGTACTTGGTTTGAAAATACTAACTTCATTCCTGAGCGCAGCTGATACACTTTCAGTACACCACTGAAATTCTCATGTTCAATAATGTCGGTAAGATGTCGTTTAAATGTTGGTGGACAATGACCTTTAATGGAAAAAATCTTGTCGGTTTTAAATTTGACTTTCAACACTGGCCGATCTGCAACTAACCAAACGATAACAATGGCTGCAACAATGATAAGGTACCACATAGAACACCTCTAATCTGAGAGTAATTTACTTAAATCTTCCTTCAAACTGGTTACGGTACGGCTTGCTTTTTCGCTACGAGAAGCTTCACTCAGCAAATATTCTATTGCGTCAGATAATGTACAACCGAGATCATTCGCTCGTGCAGATAATTTTTCCCACACGCGATAATCTAGATCAATAGACTTCTTACGAGTATGAACTTGCTCTGCATTGAAGTGACGTTTTCTCTTGGCACGAATTGCTTGCTTGAGTTTATTGTCGAACTCGGGAGCCATGTGCTTATCAATCCACTCTAAGACCATGATGGGTTCATGTTCGATGGCTTTTAGTTGTGTAATCGCTAATTCAGATTCACTTGTATCAATGTATTTGGTAATCGCTTCACCCGCTTTCCATTTATTGATTAAGTATTGCCATTTCCATCCGCATTCAAGGTTCTCAAGTTGCTGATATTTCATTGTTTACAAGCCCGTATTCGTTGATGGTGACAGCGTAACCCATACTATTCATAGATTCAATTTAAAAGCAAAAAAAGTAGAGCGAGATCATGACTAAAATAACACTGACCAATTGGAGGTTACTTGGGTATCAATGTTTAATGATTGAGCGATTAAGCACTCTTTTGTTATGTAATCACTCACAGAGCATGACTTCGATTGGTATCAGATCTATTTTTCTATATAATTTAGCTCCTTTTCATCAGTAATACATTTCAATGACAAAAGAAATTTGGCGTTCAGTGACGCCTCAATATGATGCGTACAACAGCCAGATAGAGCAATATGCATCTTTGGAAGAAAATAACTTACTCGACGTGCAACCTCGCCTGTCTGTAACCCTTTCTCAGTTTATCGAAATGGATGGCTTTACTCGCCTACTGTTGATTAACGCTCCCGATAACTCAATCTATCGCCATCTCATTCAAGACACCATACAACAACGTGTGAATGAAGACACACCGGTTATCATTTCTGAATCTCTGAATATTGATACTCTATTTGGCCAAGTAAAAGCAGAGAACGGCCATGTGATTCATGAAGTATCAGGATTGCTAGATAAAGCCGATGGCGGTTATTTAATTGTTTCAGCAAATTTACTCATTGCTAACCCCGTGAGTTGGCCACTGCTTAAGGCGGCACTGTTAGGTGAAGAAACCTACCCGTTAAATTGCGACCCTAAATCCCCCATCCAGTCTTCCACGGCCAAACGTTATAACGTTAAATTAGTAGTTGTGGGAGACCGTAATCAACTTGGTGATGTGGATTATTTAGACCCAGATATTCACTCCGGTTTATGTCTATTTAGTGAAATCGAACTTGATCTAAAAATCAATGAACAGTCGATAGTTCAGTATTTAGGTTACCTTAAGTGGCTTTGCCAGCAATATGACATTCCACATTTTACCGCTGATGGCATTAAAGCGTTACTGACAGCCGGTGCTCGTTATACTGAAGACCAACATTATGCCCCGCTGTGTTTATTGTGGCATCGCTCGATATTGAGTGAATGCAAGCGTAAATCACATGGTCAAACCATTACTGCAGTCCATGTTGAAGACGTCATTAAAGATCGCTATTACCGAGCTTCTTATTTACCAGAACGAGCAATGGATGACATTCTTGACGGGCAAGTCATCATTGAGACGCAAGGTGAACAAATCGGCCAGGTGAATGGGTTAACCGTGGTTGATGTGGCTGGGCATCCGCTATCTTATGGTGAACCGGCACGTATTTCCTGCGTTATTCACTTTGGTGATGGTGACATTGCTGATGTTGAACGTAAAGTCGATCTAGGTGGTAATCTACATGCTAAAGGCATGATGATAATGCAAGCATTCGTCAGTAGTGCCCTAAACTTAGATATGCCGCTGCCATTTTCAGCATCGGTGGTATTTGAACAGTCTTACAGTGAAGTCGACGGCGATAGTGCATCATTAGCAGAGTTATGCTCTTTAGTCAGTGCCCTATCAGAGACCCCTATCGATCAGCAAAAAGCAGTCACTGGTGCGGTCGACCAATTTGGGCGTGTACAAGCCGTAGGTGGACTGAATGAAAAAATCGAAGGGTTTTATCGAGTTTGCGAACACCAAGGATTTACTGGTCAACAAGGCGTTATTTTGCCAGCGAGCAACTTAAAGCATTTGGCATTGCACCCTACTGTGGTCGACAGTATTCGTTCTGGTCAATTTAATATTTGGCCGGTATCAACTGTTGATGATGTCATCCCACTTCTTTTAGGTGAACCATTTAGAAGTGATGAAAACTCGAGCATCTTAAATAAGATTGCCGAACGTATTGATAATTTTGAAAAACATGAACAGCCGAGTTCACTGATCGATCGCCTGAAAAATTGGCTATTTTCCCACTGATCGGAGTTGTTTGGCGTACAGGTGTTCACTAACATGCACCTATCAAATATTGGAGTAATTGATAATGCAGAATAAACGAGATTCTTACAACCGTGACGACCTACTAGCTTCTAGTCGTGGTGAACTTTTTGGCCCAGGTTACCCTCAATTGCCAGCGCCTAATATGCTGATGATGGACCGTGTGTCAAAAATGTCTGAGACTGAAGGTGAATATGGTAAAGGTCTTATCATTGCTGAACTCGATATCACTCCAGATCTTTGGTTCTTCGATTGCCACTTTCCAGGCGACCCAGTCATGCCGGGCTGTCTTGGTCTAGATGCAATGTGGCAGCTAGTTGGCTTTTTCCTTGGTTGGGTTGGCGGCAAAGGTAAAGGCCGTGCACTAGGTGTTGGTGAAGTAAAATTCACTGGTCAAATCCTACCGACTGCAAAAAAAGTCACTTACGAAATCAACATGAAACGTGTGGTTAACCGTAAACTGGTAATGGGCCTAGCTGATGGTCGCGTTTTAGTTGACGGTAAAGAAATTTACGTAGCAAAAGATCTGAAAGTGGGCTTGTTCCAAGACACTTCTGCATTTTAATCGCAGACAGAATAGAAAAAACGACCCGAGGGTCGTTTTTTTGTTCACAATAGCTTTAGTTATAGTGCATTAAAACTCATGCTATAAACGATATAGGTATAAATTTTAGCCATTAAAAAGCCCCTTGATACGGGGCTTAACGTTCCCAATTAAGGGATAACATAATTGAGCATATTGTGTGGGGAATTTACTTATAGAGACCCATTTGTTTGTCTTCCCTTGCGTCTCGCCAGCCCCCTAACCAATAGGAACGGGCATCAAGTTGTTGTGTATAGGGACATTCTTCTTGCGATCTGCCGTTTAGTCCAGCTTTGTATCCCTGAGATTGAGCTCTTTCCAGGCGATCACGCTTCTGTCTCTTCATATTCAAGTCCTCATACAGTTTAGCTTGTGTTTAAACATGACTAATATGTGGCGTTTTTATTACCACCCTGTAAGAATTGCTTAATTTTTGGACGATGACAAGACTAAAAAAAAGCACAAACCCAAATCTGTGAGTTTGTGCCCTTATTGACAAATTTTTATTTTCTACGACGGAACCCAAGGAATCCTAATAGAATCAAAGCCCCGTATCCAAAGGCACCACCACTACGTGAGGTACTATCGTCTGATTCACCACGTTCAGAGATGTCTGACGATGTTGCACCTGGAATTGGAACAAGCTTCACAGAAACGACACTTTCATCCTGTTTGCCATCACCACAAGTCGCGTCATAATCTGTTGAGTCATACCCACCATCACACTTCAATGCGGTTGCCGAAATAACGCCAGCATCATTGATGTCAGAGGCATCAATAATACGATAAGCATTGTTTGCAGAAGAATACGTACCACCATTAGTCAGGTTGTCTAACCACCATGCTTGATTATTAAAGATGGCGCGACGTGTTGACTCGGTACCAGTGCCGCTATATGGGTATATAAATGCACGTTTACGGCGAACTTTACCATCCTTTTCACGCACGTTTTCAGCATCAACCTGACCAACAATCTCGTTATAATCGTTGATCGCTTCTGCTTTACCACCAGCACCAGTAAAGAATATACCACCAGAGAAATATGTTGCTGATGGACTGGTTACATCAGAAACAACAAACATACGATTATTGGCTGCACCATTTTTCGGGTGGTCACCATCACGTTTTGCTTCACCAATCGCGATAAGGTTTTCGTTAATAGCAGTTAATTTACTGTTACTGTAGATGTAGTCATCACTGTCTTCTGATTCTGCGTTAGACACCACGGTAGTTGTCCAATTGCTTGCCGTTTGCCAGCTTGTATCCGATGAGCCAGTGTAAGAAACCTTGAATACCGCCGCATTCATGTAATGTTCATCATCATCAAAAGTGTTGTAACCTACGCCGTAGATGACATCATTGGTTGTATCGACGTAAAAGTCACGCATGCTGCCTTGTGAAAGGCGATCATCTTCTTCCGGGTCTGTACCACTTGGCCAATTCAATTGAACTGAATCACCAGCAGCGTTCCACAATGCCGCTTTGGTGTAATAGTACTTACCGTTATCAGTAGAATAAGAGGTGCCGATACTGCCAGAGATAAAATCGTTCGTCGCGTCGTATTTCCAAGCACGAACAGCATCACCACTAGGTGCAGTCAGCGATGTTGAGCCTGAATATAACTGAGAGACATCACTCCGAACATAACCACCGTCATCATCCGCATATGTGACTTCGCCAGCGGCTAGTTTGATACCTGTTGCATCACCATTACTGTCCACACTATTGATCACGGTATTATTAGTACCATCAGTGTCAACTAGCGTTGGCGAACCACTCTCTTCAAGGAAAGCAATAGCATTAGGTGTGGTATCACCACTTTTCTCATCATTCCATACGTCCCAGCGAACCTTCGCCCAACTTTCACAAGTAGCGTAAAGTAATTCGCTGTCACAGTAATCCTCAAATGCATCTTGGTCTTGAATGTAGATAAAGGCGTTATCCATTGCCCAAGGCGCTTCTTCTCGATAGCTAATACCATCCACCGCTTGACCAGCATTGATAGCAACAGAGCGAGTTTCACCAGCGAGAGCAAAATCCGATTCACATGTGCCGATCGTTGCTGAATCATCAAAACAGCCAAGTACTGGATCGCCAGAAAGGTTACCTTTTTGAATCGCAACACCAAATGCACTGGCATAACCACTATTAGGAGGCGTCACTTCAACAACTTCGTATAAAGCAGCAGATGCATTCGCTGATGCGAGCAGTACCGCAGCTGACACAACGGTTCTTTTAAATGTCTTTTGTTTCATAACTTCTTAATTAACTGTCCTGTTGCATTGCTTCGAGCTCTTCCCATCGCTCAAAAGCAATCTCAAGCTCCTGCTCTGTTGCAGCCAACTTGTCTAAAATGGGTTGGGTCTCATCGACAGGGCGAGCGAAAAATTCTGGATTATTCACTTGCTCCTGCAAAGAGCCTATTTCATTTTCTAATTGTTCTAATTTCTCTGGTAGAGCTTCCAACTCGCGCAGCAGTTTATAAGACAACTTCTTAGATTTCGGCTTAGATTGGGCATTTTTGGGAGATTCCTCAACCTCTTTTACCTTTTCTTTACGTTCATCACTTTGACGCGCCGCCTTAACCTGTGCACGTTGTTGCTGAGCATCGTGATAACCGCCAACGAATTCTTCAATCTGGCCATCACCTTCAAAGATCCAACTTGTGGTTACGGTATTATCAACAAATTCACGGTCGTGACTGACTAATAATAATGTACCCTGATAATTGGCAAGCAAATCTTCTAAAAGTTCCAATGTTTCGATATCTAAATCGTTAGTGGGTTCATCGAGTACCAATAAGTTGTTTTGTCTGAGGAAAATACGCGCGAGTAACAAACGGTTTTTCTCACCACCAGATAATGCTTTAACAGGTGTACGAGCGCGTTTAGGTGCAAACAAAAAGTCTTGTAAATAACTCAATGCATGGCGCTGACGACCACCAACCATGACTTCTTGCTTACCATCGGCCAAGTTATCAATGACCGATTTTTCAGGATCCAATACCTCACGATATTGATCGAAGTAAGCCACTTCGAGTTTTGTACCGCAATGGAGGCGGCCTGCATCAGGTTCTTTTTCACCGAGCAGCAGCTTCAATAAAGTACTTTTACCACATCCATTTGGACCAATCAGAGCAATTCGATCACCACGCATTACATTGAAAGTGAAATCATTAATGATATTCTTGCCTTCAATCGCATAGTTCAAATGTTCGGCTTCAAACACAATCTTGCCAGAACGGGCTGCATCATCAATTTGTAGATTGACCTTGCCCTGCACTTCACGGAGCTCACTGCGCTCTTCACGCAGTTTTTTAAGAGCTCTTACACGCCCTTCATTACGCGTACGCCGTGCTTTAATGCCTTGACGAATCCAGACTTCTTCTTGCGCAAGCTTTTTATCGAATTCCGCGTTCTGCATATCTTCAACACGCAAAGCTTCTTCTTTGGCAATTAAGTAATTCTCATAATCACCAGGAAATGAGCTTAATTGACCACGATCGAGATCTACAATACGGGTAGCCATCGATTTAATGAATGCACGGTCGTGCGAAATAAAGATAATAGAGCCACGGAAATCTTTTAGAAATCCCTCTAACCACTCGATAGTACTGACATCCAAGTGGTTGGTCGGTTCGTCTAGGAGTAACATGTCTGGATCACACACCAACGCTCGCGCTAATGCCGCCTTACGTTGCCATCCACCTGACAGCTCAGTCAATAAAGTGTGTGCGTCAAGGTTTAAGGCTCCTAACACGTTCTTGATTCTGTCATCAAAACGCCATGCACCAGAATGCTCAAGCTGTTCTTGAACCGTCGCCAGCTTCTTAATATTGGATTCAGAAGGATCTTCAGCCACTCGATCTAATAGATCGTTGTAGATCTTGAGTTGTTTACTGACTTCCGCTTGTCCAGCCGCCACGTAATCATAAACAGTGCCTTGCTCATCCCGAGGCGGATCTTGTTCCAAACGTGAAACCACCACGTCTTGTGTGACTGACATTTTGCCATCATCAAGCAAAATATCCCCAGACAACACTTTCATTAAAGTCGATTTACCCGCGCCATTACGGCCAACGAGACATACACGTTCATTTTCTTGCAGAGCAAAATCTGCGTTATCGAGTAATGGATGATCGCCAAATGCAAGCAGTCCATTATTGATGGTAATCAATGCCATTTCTATCTAACCATTGGATTAATTCGTTGAAATTAAACGGCCAATTCAGTTCATTCTCAGCGTATTGCAACACTGGAATAGTGACACCGTAACGAGCACTCAAATACTCATCGTCGGCAATATCAACTATCTTGACCAAATGGCTTACCCCAGCTTGTTGCAGCTGTTGGTAAGCCATTTCACATAAGTGGCAACCTATTGTGCTGAATAAGGTAATCACGAGTCTTACGCTTTATGTTTTACAATCCAGCAGTTGTGAATCTGTTTGTTACGCCCAAAATCCATCGGTAACGTCTGGCTTGAAATATTCGTAGCTTCAAGGCCAAGTTCAGCCAATCCATCAAGATCCATTTTAAAGTGGCGCTTATTATTTGAGAAAACGATGGTCCCATCAGGACGTAGTAAACGTTTTAGATGAGTGAAAACATTTAAATGATCGCGCTGGACATCAAATGTCTGTTCCATGCGTTTTGAATTAGAGAACGTTGGTGGATCGATAAAGATAAGATCATACTCATCTTTTGATTGCTCTAACCATTGCAGACAATCGGCTTGTTCGTAACGGTGCTGACGACCAACCTGACCATTGAGCTGCATGTTATCTTTTGCCCAATTTAGATAGGTTTTAGACATATCTACCGTCGTCGTTGAACGAGCGCCCCCTACTGCAGCATGTACCGTCGCGGAGCCTGTGTAAGCAAATAAGTTAAGGAAGTCTTTTCCTGATGCCATTTCGCCCAAACGGCGACGCGTTAGCTTATGATCAAGGAAAACACCAGTATCTAAATAATCATAAAGATTAACCAGCAGCTTAACCCCATACTCGTGCATCGTCATCATTTCTGATTGTTGACCAAGCTTTTGATATTGAGACGTCCCTTTTTTCTTCTCACGCACTTTCAACACGACATTGTTAGCATCCATATCCAGTACTTGGATAGCAGCACGAATAATATCGGTTAAACGACGTTTGGCTTTTTCTTCCGGAATATCTTTTGGTGCAGCGTATTCTTGAATCACCAAATGGTCTAAGTAGATATCAATCGCAACGTTATATTCCGGTAAATCGGCGTCATAGATACGATAGCAGTCTAAACCTTCACGCTTAGCCCACTTACCGATTTTGTTAATGTTTTTCTTTAAACGGTTAGCAAAATCTGGTGCGACAAGGCTTGCTTGCGCCGTTGTTGTAACATCACCTGCAGCACGTTGACTGATGGAATAGTTTTTTTGGTGACACGGTAACGCACCATTATTCAATTTGAACTGTTTGTCTGCTCGCATGCGCAAACAACTTAATAATTCGTCATCACTTGAAAATATAGACGCTTGGCAACCACCGAACTCAGATTTAAGCTGTGCGCCAAACGCCGTGTATAAGGCAATTAAGCCTGGATGCGTACCTAAACGTTCACCGTAAGGTGGGTTACAGACAATAACACCATTTTCAAACTCTTGTGGGCGAGTCAGTTTCGCCGCATCGCCTAAGCGAAATTCGATAAGCTCGTCGACACCAGCGCGACGCGCATTCTCTTTCGCCGTTTCAAGGACTCGTGGGTCGTTATCGTAGCCGTAGAACTTAGCGTCAACTTTTTTGACACCTCGTCGAGCTTGAACATTGGCTTCCGATTTAATCTCAGCCCATAACTCGGGTTCGAAGTCTTCAAGTGCTTCAAAACCCCAACTCTGGCGTTTAACGCCCGGCGCCATATTCGCCGCTATCATCGCCGCTTCAATTAAAAGCGTACCAGAACCACACATAGGATCTAATAACGGTTTAGTGGTATCCCAGCCACTACGAGAAACAATCGCAGCCGCTAGTGTTTCACGCAGTGGAGCACGACCCGATTTGGGACGATATCCACGTAAGTGCAGTCCACCGCCAACCATATCTATCCCTAAAATAGCTTTATCACGGTGTAAACGTACGTGAATACGCAGATCAGCATCTTCTTTACTGATCGACGGACGCGGTAGGTTTTTCTTCGTAAAGCAATCAACCACCCCATCTTTTACTTTCATCGCGCCATATTGGCTATTACGAATTTCGCGGTTAGTACCATTGAAATCAACCACGAACTTTTTCGAGCTATGAAAATGATTGACCCAATTAACAGCTGTGGTCGCTAGATACAGATCCATATCATCTTGGCAGGTAAATTCCGACACAATACGCACAAAACGTGAAGCGAGACGACTCCATAAACAGCAACGATAAATCTGTTCATTCGATGCTTTAAATTTTACCCCTGCCTGGACAGGTTTTGCGTTAGAAATTCCTAGCTGGGTTAGTTCATCAACTAATAGGTTCTCAAGTCCGTTTGAGGTTACCGCCAAATACTGATTCATAGTGCTCTTAGACTGCTTAAAATGGTCTGTGATTATAACTGACATTGCGAACCATTCCTAAATGTAACTGGGTGATTTTCAAAAATTCTCACTCAATTGTTCAACACATCGCCAATTCATGTCCGTTTTCTAATGGGCTCATTCTGATTTTTATCATTCACCATTTATAACGGCTTATAGCGATAGTGAGTATTTATTCGCATTAAAATTGGTCTATACCAAGTAACAATATGTGCTGTAATTTAGTTACTTTTTGGCATAAAACAGGAATTTTAAGACATCTATTGACTAAGAAGTGGCGAATAAATTGTCACGTTTGCAGGAAATCCGACGTACGATTTTGCACAATCCTCACACAGATTGCAGAAAAAAGAGACATTTTGCGGAAGGGAAACAACGCAGAAATCAGCTTATGAGGAATAACGGACAAAAAAAATCGGCGTAGCGCCGATTGGAAAATAAAACAAAGGAACGAAATGACTTAAGGAAATTAAAAAGGAAACACGATTGCCCTACTGGATTAACCGACTAGAGCAATGTCATGTGAAATCAATATCTCATTGGCACAGACCATTCTGTCATGCATCACTTTAATCACTTGACCAAAGCTCAATGATTTTGCCCCGTTCAGGCTAAACGCCTCTAAATCGACAACAGCACATAGACTAGCGCTATCACCAACATCGAGAACAATGAAATGTCCCTGGTTGTATTCATTAACCAAGCTCACAATATCCCCCATCTCAGGTTGATACCCTAGGCCTTGGTAATCAAAGAACCAGCTCTTAGGCTGCACAGGCTTATGGAAGCGCTTAGCTGCAACACAATATAAAGCGAGTTCTGCTTTGCGTGGTTCACTCAGTGGTAGATGCGCTATCTGCTCTTTATATGTCTGATAGTCTGATGCATCATCGACAGAGAATGGCTGAGATTCAAACGCACAATCCACTAAAAGTTTGCAGCTTAAATTGGTGCGAAACACCATCTCATCATCTAGGTCGAGCATCAGATAACCATCACTATCTGAGTAGTACCAGCTCCATTTATCACTGGGTTTAAGCATTATGCCCTCTCTCTATTTCCATTATATTTTAGAATTTAGGTAAACGCTTAATTACCTTTGCCAACGAATTGAGGTAATTTTATTAGTGACCAGAGAAAAAAAAAGAGGAAATGAATGTCTCATTTCCTCTGAAAGTCACCTTGTCACTTTTTATTAGTGATAGACAAGTGCTGTTATTATTCAGCTAATCTATAGGTTTTTAACGATGTCTCGTACTAAACCAGGACCTTTGTAAATAAAGCCACTGTATACTTGCACCAGTTTCGCCCCGGCAAGTAGTTTTTCTTTTGCAGAGACATAATCATCGATCCCGCCGACACCAATGATCGGGATCTCATCTCCTAACTCTTTATACAAGCATTTGATCACTTCTGTACTGCGTGCAGTCAATGGACGACCACTTAAACCGCCAGTCTCAGTACCAAATTTCATTCCATCGACCATACTGCGATCTAACGTTGTATTTGTCGCTATCACGCCATCAATGTTATTTTTTAACAAAGACTGGCAAATTTGGGATAATTCTTCATCACTCAAGTCTGGTGCGATCTTCAGTGCCAATGGAACATACTTATCGTATTGCTTCGCCAGTTCGGCTTGTTTTTGCTTTAATGCCGCAAGCAATTCATCTAACGCTTCACCATATTGCAGCGTACGCAGCCCTGGTGTGTTTGGAGAACTAATGTTGACCGCAATATAACCGGCGTGGTCATACACTTTATCCATACAAATTAGGTAGTCATCTACCCCATTTTCGATTGGCGTATCCTTATTTTTACCGATGTTAATACCAATAACACCGTCATATTTCGCCTGCTTCACATTTTCAACGAGCGCATCAACACCATTATTGTTGAATCCCATGCGGTTGATGATCCCTTCCGCCGGTATAATGCGGAATAAACGTGGTTTATCATTACCAGGCTGTGGACGAGGCGTGACTGTGCCAACTTCAACAAAACCGAAGCCCATAGCACCAAATGCTTCAATACATTCGCCATTTTTATCCAATCCAGCAGCAAGACCAACTGGGTTTTTGAACGTCAACCCCATGCACTCTACTGGTCGGTTAGGAAGAGTTTGACGGTAGAAAAGATCGAGAGGAGTACCGTTAAAACGTTTGAAATTCTGAATGGCAAGTTCGTGTGCCTTTTCAGCATCCAATTTGAAAAAGCCAGATCTGGCTAAGCGGTAGAGCATTGTGCCTCCGAAAGAAAAAAGCCCCGAGTAAACGGGGCGTTATTATTGACGTATTTGCAATACAATTCAATTATTATTCGGCAGCTTGACAGTTTAAGTTGAGCAACATCAACTCTCTAAGTGCAACAGAGAACTTAGCAAACTCATGCACAGTACCCACTTTGAACTCATTGAGGATGTTTTCCCAACGTTGCAACGATACCTCATTCGCGGCTATCCACCCATCTAAAGCGGCCATCACATCCAGCTCCTCTGGAGAACATTGGCAAACTAACACTTGAGCAGTTAACTGGCGTTGCTGCCAATCGAGATCTTCTCTAAAAGCAGCTCTAGCAAGTGCCTGCCAGTTATTATCCACCGCTTGACTGTTGATCTGATTTAAGAACCAGTGCAGTGACAGTCTATCGCCCAATGTAAAGTACACATGCGCCGTTTTTTGTACTGTTTGCCCTCTTTCTTTTGCAACACTTGAAATATCCAACGCTGAATACAAGCTCGATAACCGAGCCACATAATTAGCGGTTTCGCTATCAACCCCCTGCTCAACCCAACGCTGTGCCATACGGTTGTGTTCTGCCACTTCTGACTCAACAATAAACTGATCCAGTGAAGAAATGACAATTTGAACATCGCCACGGAAACGATCAATCAATGTTTGTACCGATTGCTTACCCTGACGATTACGCAAAAACCACCGAGTTAAACGGCGTAAAGTTCGGCGCACAACGAAGAACACATCATATTGCGCCTTGGACGTGGCAATATTATCCAACTGACGAATTTTGCTTAACACCGTTGGAAAACTAAAGATATCTCGCGCTGCAGCATAGGCATTCGCAATATCAATCACATTAGAGCCAGTTTCATCCTGAAGACGTGTCACGAAATTACAGCCCATTTCATTCACCATCTGATTGGCTAATGCAGTCGCAATGATTTCCACACGCAATGGATGAGTTGGCATTTGTGATGAATAGTGACGGCGTAACTCCGTTGGGAAGTATTGCACTAACTGCTTGGCATGGTACTCATCGTCGGCAATGCCTTCACAAGCAAGCTGCTCTTTTAACAGCATTTTACTGTATGCAATGAGAACGGAAACTTCAGGTCGAGTTAACCCCTGTCCCTGCTTTTCTCGTTCGAGTAATGTCTCGTCATCGGGAATGTATTCTAGAGCACGATCCAAATAACCGGATTTCTCCATGGTATGAATAAAGCGCATTTGCTCTTTCATTACCGAGACACCCTGATGTTCAGTAATCGAAATAGATTCAGACTGGCAGTATGCGTCTTCGAGCACGATCTCTCCGACTTCTTGCTCCATTTTTTCTAAAGTTTGGTTACGCTGCTTCACCGTGAGATCGCCGTTAGCCACCAGCGAATTCAAGAAGATTTTAATGTTCACTTCATTATCAGAACAATCAACGCCACCCACGTTATCGACAAAGTCCGTGTTAACACGTCCGCCATTCAGCGCATATTCAATACGTCCTTTCTGTGTCATACCTAGGTTACCGCCTTCACCAACCACTTTAGCGCGTAACTCTCGGCCATCGATACGTAACGCATCATTAGCGCGATCACCGACATCAGTATGAGTTTCACTGGAAGACTTCACATAAGTTCCGATCCCACCATTCCACAGTAGATCCACTTCCATGCGTAAAATCGCTTTAATCAGATCGTTTGGCGCTAATGATGCTTTCTTTATCCCTAACATTTTTTGAATTTCTGGAGACAAAGGGATCGATTTTGCTTTGCGCGAGAAGATTCCGCCGCCTTTCGAGATCAAAGACTGATCATAATCTTCCCAGCTGGATCGTGGCAGATTGAATAGACGATCCCGTTCTTGCCAACTCGCTGCAGCATCAGGATTGGGATCAATAAAGATATTGATATGGTTAAACGCTGCTTGCAATTGAGTATGTTTCGAAAGCAACATCCCATTACCAAACACGTCGCCCGCCATATCACCCACACCAATGGCAGTAAAATCTGTCGTTTGACAATCAATCCCCATTTCACGGAAATGCCGTTTTACCGACTCCCATCCCCCTTTTGCGGTAATCCCCATGGCCTTATGGTCATAGCCATTAGAACCACCAGAGGCAAAGGCATCCCCTAGCCAGAAGTTATATTCCTGAGAGACAGAATTGGCCAAATCAGAGAACGTTGCCGTGCCTTTATCAGCAGCTACAACCAAATAAGGATCATCTTCATCATGACGCACCACATTTTTCGGTGGTACGATTTCACCTTCAACAATGTTATCTGACACGTCCAATAAAGCGCGGATAAAACGTTTATAGCAACGTTGCCCTTCAGCAAAGATGTCATCTCGGCTAGTCAGCAATGGTTGCTTCTTACACACAAAGCCGCCTTTCGCACCAACAGGAACAATCACTGTATTTTTAACCTGTTGTGCTTTGACTAGTCCTAGAATTTCAGTGCGGAAATCTTCTTGGCGATCAGACCAACGTAATCCGCCCCGTGCCACTTTACCACCGCGCAGGTGAACTCCTTCCATATCAGGTGCATAGACAAAAATCTCAAAGGCAGGAACCGGTGCTGGTATTTCAGGAATAGCTCTTGGCTCCATTTTCAGGGCAAGCCAAGGTTTAACTGCGCCCAATTCATCAGTTTGGTAATAGTTGGTACGCAATGTGGCTAAAATCATCTCCATATAACGGCGGATGATCCTATCATCATCTAAACTCTCTACGCGTTCGAGCTGATCAGTTATCTGTTTGATCAAATCTTGCTGACCTTTATTTGCTCCTTTGTATTTTGGATCAAAACGGCGCACAAATAACGCCACTAGGGTTTTCGCAAGATCCGGATAATGATTTAGAGTCTCTTCGATATAGTGCTGACTAAACGGAAACCCCACTTGGCGCATATATCGTGCATATGATCGTAAAATAGAAACTTCGCGCCCAGTGAGCGCAGCATCTAACACTAAACGGTTGAAACCATCACTCTCTAATTCCCCAGCCCAAATCTGAGCAAAAGCATGTTGAAAACGATCGCGCGCTTCACGTAAATCAACATCCTTATCGCTTTTATGCAGCATTGAGAAATCGAGAATCCAATACGTTTGGAGATTCGTTTTAACCACTTCATAAGGCGATTCACCGATGACTCGTAGCCCTAAATTTTCCAACATCGGCATGACATCAGATAGATGGATAGGTTCTGCGCGGTGATACAGTTTTAATCGTACCGCTTTAGAGTTGCTGCGCTCTTCTTGAGGTCGGTAAAACAACATCCCCAATTTGTGATTCTCGTTAAGTGCTTCAAGCCGCTCGATGTCAGCAACCGCTGAGCCTGGCATCACGTCTTCTTTATATGACCGTGGGAAAGCCCGCATATATTCTTTTGAGAGTGGCAACCCAGTACTTTCACCAAAATTGGCAATGATAGCTTCAGAGAGACGATCATCCCAAGTGGTCGATGCTTCCATCAAGTTCTGCTCTATTTTATTGATATTCACTTCCATATTATTGTCGTCAACCCTCACAATATAGTGGGTTCTAGCCAGTGGGCTTTCTGAAAAGTAAGTGGTAAATTCCACCTCTTGCTGACAACCAAAATAGCGTTTAAAGATCCGTTGAGTTTGACGTCGAAGTTCGGTGTTATAACGATCTTTTGATACGTAAACCATGCAGCTAAAGAAACGTCCGAAAGGATCACGCCGGACAAACAGGCGTAATAGATCCCGATCTTGCATCTGCACCACGCCCATACCAACTTCCAGTAATTCTTCTTCAGAGGATTGAAGCAGTTCATCGCGTGGATAGTTTTCTAAAATATTATGGAGCGCTTTATGAGCATACGATCCTAAGCGATATCGGCTGGCTTCAATGATCCGCTGCACTTTTTCACAAATTAGAGGAATGCTTTCTACACTTTGATTATAGACAGCAGACGTGTACAAGCCCGTAAACCGATGCTCACCCACGACTTTGCCATTCTTATCAAACTTTTTAATCCCAATGTAATCGGTATAGGCCGGACGATGGATCTTAGACTGCTTATTGCCTTTGGTCACAATCAGTAAATACGGCTTTTGTGCTTCCAAACGGGCAGAATCGGAAAATTCGGTGAGTTTAATACGGCGAGCTTTTTCCGGTTGAGAAAACAATCCTAATCCTTGCTCCTTGGTAGGCACTAGCTCTGTCTCACCATTATTTTCGACCAGATCGAATTCCTTATAGCCCATAAAAGTAAAATTATGATCGCCAAGCCAGCGCAGGAATTCTATTGTTTCGGCTAAACGATCGTCTTCGATCGGAATCTGTTTACGATCCGCTTCTAGTTGATCCACCACCTGAGAGAGCTTGCTCACCATTGGCTGCCAATCATTAACAACAAGTTTGGTATCGCCAAGCATGGAGAGTAATTCGTTTTTTAACTCATCCATTTCTTCTTGGGTATTAAGGCGGTCAACTTCAATATGAAACAGTGAATGCCAATTTCCCTTGCTCTGATTAATGCTGGTTATCGTGCCCCGTTTGTTACGCGCAATTTGCGTTGGTCCATTCAGCATCAAGTGCGAGGTTAAATCTAACCGGCTTAATGCCATTTTTATTGAATCCACTAAAAACGGGCTATCAGGTACCACAATTTCAACAATGGTATGAGTGGATTGCCACCCTTGACGGCTTACTGTTGGATTAAATACCCTAACCGACTGTTCATCTGCGGATTTTTCACTAATATGGTGCCATAAACTCACAATGGCTCCGTAGAGATCTGACTCATTCCGTGAGACTAAATCATCCTGAGAGATGTTACTGAAAAGATGTTGGGCTAGTTGAGTAACTAAAGGCTGCTGAGCAAGTTCTAATCGATCTTGAATCAATTGATAGACTTTTTCGAGTAGAACCGGCATCAAAGTTTCACGAGCGGTCATAGGCAACTCCAAGATTAACATGACATTTCGCTATTAATATGATGTAAGCATAGTGCTTACATTGGATAATGCCTGCTAATTGTAAAGAGATTATTTACCTTTTATTTACTGCACGTTAACACTTTTGAATACGCTAACAGAGGAAATGTTTAAAATTGTGCGTTAGATTGACTTTACACTTATATAATCTGAGGGATTAGTACGGTTAAACAGATAAAACGGTTGTGTCCGGTTTCATCTACCTCTTTATATTGAGATTATAATTTATCTAGTTGTTTGAATTTATTATGACTATCGGTGGTTAAGCGAAACCGACCTCGAATTCCCAGTTGGCTTAAGTGCGGACGAAAACGCGCTGCGGGTAATTGCAGTCGCAGCCCATTATCCGTCACGACCATCACCGTGGCTGCCGCTCCAGAGTAATACTTAAAAAAATGTTGATAAGAGATGTTAAGCGAAAAATAATATTGATTCATAACAATAAAAAAGTGGCACCCTAGGTGCCACTCATTTTACGGATAAAAGGCTTAGCCTTCTAATGCTTTAGTCACTTTTTCATACAAGTCATTCGCTAGGTTGTCTAAACCTTTGAGTGTTTCAAGCTCTTTTTTAATCAATGCTTGACGCTCTTCATCATAACGACGGAATTTAAGTAATGGGTCGATAAGACGTGATGCAACTTGTGGATTACTGCTGTTTAATTCACGAAGAATTTCACCAGCAAAGCGATACCCTTCACCCGATTTCGCATGGAAGTTCACTGCGTTATTGGCAAAGAAACTCCCCACTAAACTGCGTGTACGGTTCGGGTTTTTCAAACTAAACGCTTCATGGTTCATCGTTGCTTTGATATTGGCCAATGCATCCGATGCTGGATTTGTACCCTGCAAAATAAACCACTTATCCATAACTAAGCCATCGTGTTTCCACTTATTGCTGTAGTCTTCCATGATAGAAGCACGGCATGCGAGTTGAGCAGAGTTTGCTGCCGACATCGCTGCCATCGTATCTGTCATGTTATTTGCACTGTCGTATTGCGCTTTCACTAAAGCTTCGCCTTGATCAGTTAACGCTAAGTAACTCAAACATACATTACGTAATGCTCGTTTACCGATCGCAGCGTGCTCGATAGTGTATTCTGTTTGTTTCAACGTATGGTAAGTCGCACCAAATTCATCAGCTAAATTATCAGCCAACTGTTGCTTGATCGCTTTTAGAACAGTCGCAATGGCATCAACATCAACAGTTTTATACCAACCAGACACTTCGTTGTGATTAGGTAGTGATAACATTTCAGCAATAAATGCCGGTTCCAGTTCATCACTGAGTAATACCCCGCGGAATGCATCAATAACGGCTTCCGGTAATTCAACTGCTTTACCGTTTTGTACCTGTTCAACGTTACTGCGGATGTATTTTGCTAATAGCATTTGACCCGCATCCCAACGTGCAAACTCATTTCGAGAATGAACCATTAGGAATGTAAGTTCGTCATCTTGGTAATCGTAAACCAATTTTACCGGTGCTGAAAATTCGCGAAGTAATGACGGAATTGGCTGCTCAGCCACGTTCTCAAACACAAACGTCTGTTTTGCTTCTTTCACATCCAAGACATGATGAACGGGTTTACCGTTACACTGTAACTCAATCACTTTACCATCTTTTTCGTACAATTCTATGTCGAAAGGAATGTGCAGTGGTTGTTTTTCTTTTTGATCTTGGGTTGGTTCGGTTACCTGCTCTACGGTTAACGCATACGTTTTAGCTTGCGCGTCATAGTCACTTGAAACAGTGACGGTTGGCGTACCCGATTGGCTATACCATAGACGGAACTGTTTAAGATCAATGCCGGAAGCGTCTTCCATTGCAGAAACAAAATCTTCGCATGTTGCTGCAGTACCATCATGGCGTTCAAAGTATAACTTCATGCCTTTTTGGAACCCCTCTTCACCCAGAAGAGTGTGCATCATACGAATAACTTCACTACCTTTTTCATACACGGTTACCGTGTAGAAGTTGTTCATCTCAATCACTTGTTCTGGACGAATTGGATGAGACATTGGACTCGCATCTTCAGCAAATTGAGGGCCGCGAATAATACGTACATTATTAATACGGTTGACTGCGCGAGAACCTAAATCTGATGAAAATTCTTGATCACGGAAAACGGTTAAACCTTCTTTCAAACTCAACTGGAACCAATCGCGACAAGTCACGCGGTTACCTGTCCAGTTGTGGAAATATTCATGCCCGATAACAGATTCAATACCTAAGTAATCTGTATCAGTCGCCGTTTGATTGTTAGCAAGCACATATTTAGAGTTAAAGACGTTCAAGCCTTTGTTTTCCATTGCGCCCATGTTAAAGAAATCAACGGCCACAACCATATAAATATCCAGGTCGTACTCTAGATCAAAACGTTCTTCATCCCATTTCATAGCATTAATAAGTGATACCATGGCATGGTTTGCGCGATCTAAGTTACCTTTATCAACAAAGATTTCCAGCGCGACTTTGCGTCCAGATTGAGTTTGATATTCATCACGACGAACATCAAAGTCACCCGCAACTAAAGCGAACAAATACGAGGGTTTTGGATGAGGATCTTGCCATTTCACCCAATGACGACCATTGTCAGTCATCCCTTCTTCAATACGGTTACCATTACTCAATAGGAATGGGTATTGCTGTTTATCCGCAATAACCGTTGTCGTGTATTTGGCTAATACGTCCGGACGATCTAAGTAATAAGTGATACGACGGAACCCTTCCGCTTCACACTGAGTACAGAAAGCGCCACCGGATTTATACAAACCTTCCAGTGCCGTATTCGCTTCCGGATTGATCAAGGTGACAATCGTTAGTTCACATTCCGCAGGTAAGTCACGGATTTCCAATCCTGCATCAAGTTCGGTGTATTCATGCCAATCAGCACCATCAACTTTAACCGCTTCGAGCTTTAACCCTTCACCGTCTAAGTTTAGTGTGGTTTCATTCCCTAACTGTTTAACGTAAGAGACAGCAGTAACTGTTGTCGCTGTATCGTGCAGATCAAAAGTCAGTTCGATATCAGTGATAGTATGGGAAGGCTGTTTATAATCTTTTCTATGTTTGGCTTGTGGAGTTTGAGCCATTGCCGTAATCCTTTTGACGTAATGTATATGTGACTGCAAATACCAAAATTCACGTTGAATAATTTCCGCCGTAATCTTTAGTATCGCCCAGATAACGCCAAGTCGCTGAATTCAAAATTCTCATACCGAGTAGAATTCAAAAATAATAACATCAGGAAAAATAGTCCTTTTGATGTTATCTGGGTCTTATCAGATCTTAGGCTTGTTGGGATGAATAACAACCCCTAGAAATGAAAAAACGAGGCATTTAGAGCAATTACCTCGTGTTAAGTGTTTAAATAATCAGCATTTAAGTGATGGATAATGGATAAAATACGCAACTTACTTTTATGCAACTCAAAATTTCTATTTCACCCTATCCAATACCGCAAGCATCGCACCGTCTTCTACTTTCAAAGTGAGTTTATTATCCTTAAGCGAAAATGTTGTATCATGCTCACCTTTTTCATACATCAAGACCAAATGGTCTTGCTCTGTGTAGTACACACCTTGATGTACTTTCTGTTCACCCTTTGCGTCAGTCGCTCTAAATAGGAACACAAAGTCAGGTTGCAGTAATAAATCAACATGTGTTACAGCGTCACTCATATTATTATCATCACTGCTGACACTCTCACTACTCCACATTCCTGCTAATGCATTAGGTAACCCCTTAGTGAAATATAGCCCATTCATATAGAGCATATTGTGGTTCCCTTTATATTCATAAATATGTGGAGAATCATTACCCAAATCCATGGCTAACGTATGGTCTGTTGCTGAATACAGACCTTCCCAATGGTCAATATCATAATCTTTTTTCTGGATATCGATGGTAAATTGATAGTTGGAATGAAAACTCATTTTAATGGCGAGAAAACCGTCTTGGGACTTTTCTGGTTCTGGATTAACAAAGTACCAATCGCCGAGCAGTAACGGCTGGTCAAACTGAGTCAAATCATGGGATTTGTTATCATGACTTATCGCGTATGGAGCCACCAGCAGAGCAACACTGGCTAATAGTTTACGCATCCACTTCATCATTGTTACTCTCCTATCTCAGCTTATTTATTAAGCGTAGGAAAGAAACAAGCTAGATTGCTCACATGATACCAATCATTAATCGTATTAAGTCACAACCTGTAGTGTAACCCCAATGAAAAAAGCGGGCTTATAGCCCGCTTTATCTTTTTTTTGCTTCGATATTACGATTTGGTATCGTTAACCATATCAACAGTAATATCGACCGCTTCATCTAAGTAAGCATCCGGAGCTTCGTAATCTTTTGGTACATCATCGATTGATTTGTACAAAGGTTTACCAGCAGCTTTACGGCGATCATTAATACGTGTTAAACGCTGTTGATCGGCTTCTTTAGATTCTTGCTTACGTACCTGTTCACTCAAAGATAACGTGTTGTCATCTTTGTCTTTTTTGTACTTAGCAATATCTTGCGCAATAAAACCAAATTCCATATCGTGGGCGATGCGTTGTTTGTGCTGTGCCGTTAATTCTTTAATTAACGCCTTATCATCATGTAACTGGTGATAATCAGCGCGATCAATGCTATCCCATGGTAAGGCGTTATCTTCCACACTTTCACCGGTATCTTTCGGGTCAATCGGTGTCGGGAACGCAATATCTGGTCTTACCCCTTTATTTTGAGTACTACCACCATTAATTCGATAGAACTTCTGAATGGTATATTGCACATAACCTAAAGGTTGATCGAACAAATCATAGATATGGTTGAGTGAGCGATGCTGTTGAACCGTCCCTTTACCATACGAGTTTTCACCCAAAATAACTGCGCGACCATAATCTTGCATTGCTGCGGCAAATATTTCTGACGCCGATGCACTGTATCGGTTAATCAGAACGGTCATAGGTCCGGCATAACTGGTTTTGCCATCGGTATCGCTATTAACGTTAACGCGACCATAACTATCACGAACTTGGACAACAGGACCACTAGAAATAAACAATCCACTTAATGCCGTTGCTTCTGTCAGTGCACCACCACCATTGTTACGTAAATCAACAATGATACCGTCAACATGTTTCTGTTTAAGCTCAGTGATCAACTTATCCGTATCTTTAGAGAGGCCCACATAGAAGCTAGGGACTTCAAGTACACCAATCTTCTTACCGTTTTCATTAAATACTTTTGATTTAACCGCTCGGTCTTCTAGATGAATGGTATCGCGAACAATTGTGACAACGTGACTTTTTGCGTCTTTCCCTTCAGGAAGGATTTGCAGTTGAACTTTTGTCCCTTTCGGACCTTTGATCAAATCAACCACATCATCTAAGCGCCAACCTACGACATCAACAATTTTCTTGCCGTCTTGACCAACGCCAATGATTTTATCACCTTTGGCTAATTGCTTGCTCTTCGACGCAGGACCACCTTTTACGAGCGAACGAATTTCAGTGTAGTCGTCCGTTGCTTGTAACACAGCACCAATACCTTCAAGTTGCAGGCTCATTTCCGTTTGGAACTCTTTTGCACTGCGTGGAGAAAGGTAGCTAGTGTGTGGATCAATAGAACGAGCAAACGCATTCATGTACATCTGGAACACATCTTCGCTGTGAGTCTGTGTTAGACGTTTGATGGCGTTGTTATAACGTTTGGTCAGAGTCTTTTTAATCTCGGGCCATTTTTTACCCGACAATTTTAGGTTTAACGCATCGTATTTAACGCGCTTACGCCATAAATCATCCAACTCAGCCACGTTTTTTGGCCATGCTTCTTTAGAACGATCGAGTTCTATTGACTCTTTTTTGTCAAATTTAATCTCGTGATCAAGCAATGATAAAGCGTATTGGTAACGCTCGTAACGTTTCTTCTCAGATAAATTATACAGCTTGAATGCGATATCATTTTCGCCTGCCTTAAGTTGATCATCGAGTTCGGTAGACCAAGTTTTAAAGGAGTCGATATCTGCTTGAGTAAAAATATTACGGTTGTAATCCAACATTCCCAAATAACGATCAAAGATCTTTTTGGAAAAATTATCATCTAGATTGAAGTGTTTATAGTGAGAACGGGTAAATCGGGAAGTGACTCGTTTGCTAGCGATTTCATGTTGAGCCAAAGGCGCCAGCATGGGTAAGTCTTCTTCATGAATAGTGGCTTCTACAGCCTGAGCTGAAAAGGCTGCTAGCCCAAGGCTAGCAGCAATCAGAGTCAATTTTGAACGGCATTTCATGCGTAGGAATGTCTCCTTTATGCGCGCAAGTGCTCCATTTTCACAACCATTTGCAGGCCGTTAACAAGCTGAACACGCACATCTTCCTTATTGATTTCAACAATGGTCGCAGCCATGTTGCCTTTGCCCATGTTGACGTTCACTTGTTTACCGATGGATGCTTCATCGGAATTTAAAGCACGCGTTTCAACTGGCTTTTTATCCGCTTTAGGCGCTTTTGATTGAGGGCGACGAGTTTGAGGTTTTTTCGCTGTTTTCTTAGCTTTACCTTCTTCACGAGCCTTCTTGTTTCTTTCCTTACGACGAGCATCAACACGTGCTTTGCTTTCTGCTAGAGCCGTTTGAGCATGCTCAATGTGCTGTTCTTCTAATTCACCACAGTCATTACCGTCTAGGTCAACACGCACTGCACCAGGTTTTACACCATGTAAATAACGCCAAGAAGAAGTGTACTGTCTTAACGCGGCACGTAGCTGAGTTTTACTGACTTTAGCATCGTCGCTAAGGCGTTCAGCAAGATCTTGAAAAATACCAATTTTCAGAGGTTTTGCTTCACCTTCTAAAGTAAAGCATTTAGGGAAACATTCAGCAATATATGCAATCACTTCTTTGCTGTTTTTTAACTTTTCAGTGTTTTCCATGAGGATTCCTGGTTTGTGCGGCTAGACCGCTAAACATTTTACAAATATGCTCGGTATTATAGTGACCTGTATAGGAAAAACCACAGGTAAACACGAATTTATGCATTGTTAGCGTGTGAATTAAGCAGCTTTTCTACTTCTGTCATCAAATTTGTCAGCCCTTCTTGGTCAATTTCGGAAAATCGACCAATATTTGGACTATCGATATCCAATACACCAGCGACTTTTCCATTAATAGAGAATGGGATAACAATTTCCGAGTTACTCGCCGCATCACATGCGATGTGGCCTTCAAATTCGTGAACATCGTAAATACGCTGCACGGTATTGGTTGCAACAGCAGTACCACAGACACCTTTACCTACTGGAATACGCACACAAGCAGGTAGACCTTGGAAGGGACCTAATACCAACTCGTCGTTATCCATCAAGTAGAAGCCCACCCAGTTTAAATCTTCTAGCTCCATATTCAATAGCGCACTTATATTGGATAAGTTCGCAATTAAATTAGGCTCAGATTCAATCAATGAAACGGCTTGTTTGGTTAAACGTTGGTACTGTTCGATATTCATAACTATTTCCAATTAAAAAAGAAAGACTTCACTTAGAGTAGTTCGTACAATGCTATCTCTATCGAAGATTAGGATGATTGAACGACTCTAATGACGTACTCCAGTGACACTATTAGCGGTTCTTGGCTAATAAAACAAGCAAAACAGCACAAATCGAAACTTATCTTCGCTAACACAGTAGCGGTTATTGCTACTTTAGTTAGCGTTCCCATTCCGCTACTCATGCCCTTGATGGTGGATGAAGTGCTGTTAAATAAACCAGGTAAAGGCCTGGATGCTATGAACCACATTTTGCCAAGTGCTTGGCAAACAGGCACTGGGTACATCTTTTTTACGCTGTTCCTCATTGTGCTGATGCGCACCACGGGACAACTGCTTAATATTTTGCAAAACCGGCAATTTACTTTGGTCTCGAAGACCATCACGTATCAAATGCGTTGCAAGATGATAGATAAATTGGGGCGAATTAGCATAAAACAATATGAAACCAGAGGAAGCGGTGGAATCAATGCCCATTTAATCACAGATATTGAAACGATTGACCAATTTATCGGCACAACACTCAGCAAGTTCATTATTGGATTACTCACGGTATTGGGCACGGCTGGGGTTCTTCTCTGGCTCGACTGGCGTTTAGGCCTCTTCATTTTGCTGGTCAATCCTATCGTGCTCTATTTCTCTCGTAAACTAGGTGCGAAAGTAAAATCACTAAAAAAAATAGAAAACCAATCGTTCGAACGTTTTCAAACACGTTTAATTGAAACACTTGATGGTATTTATCAGTTACGCGCGGCAAACCGAGAAAAGCAATTCCTTAATCAGTTAAAACAACAAGCAAACGAAGTCCGTGAAAGTGCCGATAAGTTTGCTTGGCAATCTGAAGCCGCAGGCCGACTGTCATTTTTACTATTTTTAATGGGTTTTGAACTGTTTCGCGCCGTCGCCATGTTAATGGTGTTATTCAGTGACATGACCATCGGCCAGATATTTGCTGTATTTGGATATCTCTGGTTTATGCTCAGCCCAGTTCAAGAGTTACTCGGCATCCAATTTTCATGGTATGGAGCGAAAGCTGCTCTAAAGCGTATTAATCAGCTATTGGACTTAGAAGAAGAGTATCGTCCGGTTAGTAAGGTGAATCCGTTTGAGGATGGGCAGGATGTTGACGTCAACGTCGACAATATCACCTTCTCTTATAATGGAGAAAACCCTGTACTCGACCATCTCTCCTTGTCGATTCCAGCCGGTAAAAAAGTGGCACTCGTCGGTGCAAGTGGCGGTGGTAAATCAACACTCATTCAATTACTGATCGGTGTCTATCGTCAAGATAGTGGCCAAATTCGATATAATGGAGCCACCACCGATGATATTAGTTTCGATGTTATACGCGATGAAATTGCCGTAGTTTTACAGCAACCCGTGCTATTTAATGATACGCTACGCAACAATTTGACTTTAGGCCACACTTATTCAGAGCATGAACTCTGGAATGCGCTTAATGTCGCGCAAATGAAAGACGTTATAAAACAGCTCACTGATGGGCTCGATACTGAAATCGGTCGTAATGGTATTCGCCTATCTGGTGGTCAGCGGCAGCGTTTAGCGATTGCACGCATGATATTGAGTAATCCTAAGTTTGTGATTTTGGATGAGGCAACATCAGCACTCGATACCGCAACAGAAGCGGCGTTACACCATGCACTGAGCGTGTTCTTACAAAACAGAACAACATTGATCGTGGCTCACCGACTTTCTGCAGTAAAACAGGCCGATTTGATTTATGTTTTAGAAGATGGTCGTGTCACGCAAGCAGGAACACATGGAGAACTGGTTGAACAAGAAGGCCTATATCAAACTTTATACGGTAATGGTGAACAAACCTCTGCCTAATAGATACATCGTCCTTAGCGTTGAATTTTTATTTTCACAAAAAGTGACAATGTACCTTTTATAACCCGAACATAATACAACCGAAAGATTCGATGCCAGCACTAAACAATACTCGCCATGCACCGCCTGTCAGGTTATGTCAGGGGTGCGGATTACCGATTCTCTCTATTCATCCAACGGCGGGAAATAATGCCTATTGTCCACGCTGCGGTACTCAGCAAAGCCGCGGCGGTAGTCCTTCATTATCCGGAAACTTGGCCATTGCCCTCACCTGTCTATTACTCTTTATACCCGCATACAGTTTCCCATTCATTCATATTCATTTGCTTGGCGTTAACTTTCATGGGTCCATTGTTGATGGCGCCTGGTGCCTGATTGAAGCCGGGTATTTCCCTCTTGGTGTATTGGTGTTCTTCTGCAGCGTGGTAGCGCCGATCACCCTGTGTTTAGCGCTAGTGTTATGCCATATATCGCTACATAAACATTGGTTTATTGGGCTGCGAATCGGAACTTCATTGATTCGACGTTTAAAAACCTGGACTATGATTGATGTCTTTTTGGTCAGTATTTTGGTGGCCTGTATTAAGCTCAGTGATATATCAGACATCAGTGTCGGCCCGGCGCTTTACGCGTTAATTGGTCTACAAATATTGTGCATATTGCTGATAACCCGCGTCAGTTTACGTCGTTATTGGGAATTATGGCGTCCCGAAGTGAGTTTTGAACATCAACATAAACACATACATTGTAACCATTGCCATTTATCTCAACCGGAAGGAAGTCATTGCCAGCGCTGCCATCATACCTTGCATGTAAGAAAACCCCGTTCGATTGAAAGAACGAGCGCTTATCTAATGGCTGCAACTGTGGCGCTTATCCCAGCCAACATTTTGCCTATATCCATTTTGCTCACCAACGGGCAACGATTAGAAGACACCATATTTTCCGGTGTCATTTCCCTACTTAATAGTCAGATGGTAAGTATCGCCATCATTATTTTCGTTGCGAGCATCATAGTCCCTATCGCTAAAATCGTGGGGCTAGGCTATATCCTATATGGCATTCGCTTTCAGACAGGCAATCGAGTACGGCAAATGAAAATCTATCAAATCATCAAAGTGATTGGTAAATGGTCGATGCTCGATCTTTTTGTCATTTCCATCATGCTCACTCTCGTCGATCGTGGGCAAATTCTCAATTTTGTTCCAGGCAATGGTGCTATCGCCTTTGGCTTGGTGGTCTTTTTAACCTTACTCGCGACAGAGAGCCTTGACCCTCGTTTGATTTGGGATAGCACCAATGAGGAAAGCGCCATTTGTAGGTCTGCCGATGAATAATAATGCTGTTCACTCCCCGAAAATGAAACGCTCTTGGGGAATCTCTCCACTTTGGATTTTACCTATTGTCACCATGCTCTTGGCCGGTTGGCTGGTGATGAAATCGGTCAATGATGCTGGTGAACGAATCCAAATTCAGTTTTCTAACGGCCAAGGGCTCGTTGCTGGCCGAACCCCTATCCGCTATCAAGGCCTTGAAGTTGGCATGGTCAGAGACATCAAACTTTCGCAAGATCTTGATAGCATTTATGTCTCTGCGGATATTTACCCAGAAGCGACTAAGCTGCTCTCCCATGACACACAATTTTGGCTGGTCAAACCTAAAGCATCGTTATCCGGCGTTTCCGGTTTAGATGCCTTAGTATCGGGAAACTATATTGCATTGCAGCCAGGAGAAAACAGAGAGTCCGATTATCCGACCAAATATCATGGCCTCGATAATGCTCCCGCAAACTTGCAGGCTAATAATGGGTTAACTGTTACGCTAAAAGCTCGAGATTTGGGTGGCATTTCGGTTGGGTCGCAAATTGTGTACAAAAAGATCCCTATTGGTGAGGTATATAGTTACCAGCTCGCCAAAGACGATAAAGCCGTTTTAATTCAAGCATCGATTAAAGATGAATACCGCCATATCATTACCAAACAGAGCCGCTTTTGGAATGTGAGTGGCGTCGGTGCCGAGGTCGGTTTCCATGGTGTAGGCGTTCATCTTGATAGCTTAAATGCATTAATTAGTGGCGCGATTGCCGTTGATTCACCTGATGGTGGCGATCCAGTGGCAAAGAACACTCAGTTTAAGTTATATAAAAACTTAAAAACGGCAGGCCGTGGCGTCCCGATTACTATTCAACTGCCGGATCATAGTGGCATTACCTCTACCGGAAGCCCAATCATGTTTCGTGGTATAGAGATTGGGCAAATCACCAACCTCTCGTTAGACAGCAAACGACTTCATACCATTGCCGATGCGGCTATCGAACCAGCATTTGCCGATATGTTAACCACCAATGCTCGCTTTGTTCTTGAAGAACCACAAGTTTCGTTAAGTGGCGTAAAAAATCTCGGTAATTTTATTAAAGGTAATTACCTCAGCTTTATTCCAGGAGATGGTGAGCGTAATCGCCAATTTGCGGCAGAGGCGAAAAGCAGTATTGCAACCAGTAATACGTTTACCCTATCGCTGCACGCCGCTGATTCGTACGGTATTGAAGTCAATACTCCTGTACTTTACCGTGGTATTCCCGTTGGGAAAGTGTTACATGTCCAATTAATCGGTGATTCGCAAGTCCGTTTTGATTTGCAACTGGATAAAAAATATCAATCACTAGTGAAGTCTCAAAGCCGTTTTTACCTCTCTAACTCAGTCAATGCTTCACTAACAGAAAATGGTGTCAGTGTGTCACTGCCTTCGGCCAAACAGCTGGTAGCAGGTTCAATTAGCTTTACGAGTCAAGGGGATAATCACCCAGCTTCTTCCTATGAATTGTACTCAAGCCAATCGCTATCCGAACTTGCGCAGTTTAATCAATCAGGCTCTAGCAAAATATCCTTGGTGGCGGATACTCTGCCATCCGTGCAAAAGGGAAGCCCTATTCTCTACCGCAATTTGCAAGTCGGCAGTGTGTCTAACTACACGCTCACTCCGAAGGGAGTACGCATCGAAGCCAACATAAATAACCAATATCGTCACCTGATTAACGACCACTCCGTATTTTGGGATCATTCCGGAGTAAAAGTGACAGCGTCACTATCTGGTGTCAGTATGCAGGCTGGTCCACTACAGAGTTTACTTAAGGGAGGGATCGCTTTCGATACCCTCAACGGGGTTGAAAATAAATCTGGCAATGATTGGACCTTATATAGTAGCTATGAACAAGCCAAACGCCACGGCAGCCTAATTACCCTGCGCAGTTCCGAAAACTATGGCGTAAAAGCCGGTACGCCACTTGAATATCAGGGGGTCAATATCGGTAGTGTCACCCATGTCACACCCAACTTTTCTGGTAACGAGATGACATTTATGGTGCAAATTAAACCCGAATATAGCCAATATGTGGCGCGAACTGGCTCAAGATTTTGGGTAGCGAAAGCCAATATTAGCTTACACGGGGTGGATAATGTGGATAAGCTATTGCACCCGACCATTAATGTCGCCCCGGGGCAAGGCAAAGAAACGCATCAATTTGAACTGAGTTCATCGGCTTATCAACAAAATGGCGTTCGCTTTGTATTACAAAGCCCGATGCGCCACTCACTTTCACCGAACACGCCCGTCTATTTTCGCCAGATAGAAGTTGGCCGAGTACTCGATGTTAAACTCGGTGATTTAGCCGACCGAGTCGTTTCTACCATTGAAATCAAACCACAATACGCTTATTTGATTCGTACCAATACCGTGTTTTGGAATACTTCAGGCGTCAATGTATCGATTGGTATTACGGGCGCGAAAGTAAAAGCGGGCACATTAGATAGCCTTGTGCGTGGCGGCGTAAGTTTCGCGACTCCACCAGCAAATGGAGCTCTAAAACCGATCGCTGAATCAGGCCATGCATTTCGATTACATGAATCCGCAGAAGATGAATGGACCCAGTGGCAAACACCGATACCTAAGCCTTAGGTTCCCTTTTACACAGATTAAAACGTAATACTCTTAACACCCTCAGCCATCACGGTTAGAGGGTGTTTCTTTTTACACACGACTTTGGCTTATCCTGTTGTTATCGGTATAATGCCGCTACTCACAGTTTTAGAGATACCGTTTTGCACCCTAACATCCAATTCCCGCAGTCCTTTTTAGAAGCGATGGCAAAAATAATGCCTGACACTCTTCACATGGACGACTTTATTGCTGCCTGTCAGCGTCCTTTACGCAAAAGCATTCGTGTAAACACCCTCAAAATCAGTGTCGATGATTTCCTTAAACTAGCGCATAACAAACAATGGCAACTGTCCCCTGTACCTTGGTGTGAAACAGGCTTTTGGATAGAAGCAGATGAAACGCTAGTCCCACTTGGCAACACAGCAGAACACATGGCTGGTTTATTTTATATTCAAGAAGCCAGTTCCATGATGCCAGTCAGCGCACTTTTTTCAGATACTAATGAGACCCCGTCGTATCGCTGTGTGTTAGATGTGGCAGCAGCACCAGGTTCAAAAACGACACAAATGGCTTCTTTAATGGATAACGAAGGCGTGTTAGTCGCTAACGAATTCTCAGCCAGCCGCGTCAAAGTATTACACGCGAATATCGAACGGTGTGGTGTGAGAAATGCGGCATTAACCAATTTCGATGGGCGAATTTTTGGTGGTTGGTTACCCGAACAGTTTGACGCTATTTTACTTGATGCGCCCTGCTCTGGCGAAGGAACGATACGTAAAGATCCCGATGCAATGAAAAACTGGTCACCAGAATCAGTGATAAGCATCGCTGATACACAAAAAGATCTAATAGAAAGCGCTTTTCAATCACTTAAGGTCGGCGGCACCTTGGTTTACTCCACTTGTACCTTAAGCCAAGAAGAAAACCAACAAGTCTGTTGGCACCTGAAAAATACGTATGGTGACGCGGTCAGTTTTGAGCCTTTAAACGACCTGTTCCCTGAGGCCAATAAAGCATTAACGGAAGATGGCTTCCTGCATATATTCCCACAAGTCTATGACTGTGAAGGCTTCTTTGTTGCCAAACTACGTAAACACGCAGCCGTCACGACACCAGAAGTAAAAAAGCGTTTAGGTAAATTCCCATTTGCAAAAGCCACTAAAAAAGTCAGTCAAGACATTGCTCAACAGTTAGAATCTAGCTTAGGTATTGTGTTGCCTGAGCACAGTACTCTTTGGATTCGCGATAACGACGTATGGCTATTTCCTGACGCGTTAGAAGAGATGCTCGGTGAGGTCCGTTTTTCTCGAATGGGAATTAAAATAGCGGAAACTCATAAAAAGGGTTATCGATGGCAACATCAAGTTGCAACAGCTCTAGCAAGTTGGAATATAGATCACAGCGTTGAGTTAAATACTGAGCAAGCTCGAGAGTGGTATATGGGTCGAGATATCCGCCCAGATGACTTATCTGGAAAAGGTGAAGTTATCGTGTGCTACGATAAGAACGTGATCGGCTTAGGAAAATGGGTAGGCAACCGAATTAAAAATGGTCTTCCACGCGAATTAGTTCGTGATAAAAACCTATTTTAGCCTCATAAAAACCGCAAAAATTAATCGTGGGAAATGGTCGCTATTTTGTCAGTCTGTACTACTATTAAAAGTATCAAATTGACGCTCAAACCCAATTAGCGCAGGCTCTCACGAGCCATTCCCCTGAGCCCATAATCTCTAAGGTTATGGGCCTTTTTTATGGGTGACTTGTGTTGATTAAACTAGGCGAATGCCCTCTTTCTCAATCACAATCACACCCTGCTTATATAATCCACCAATCGATTTTTTAAATGTACCTTTACTTGTACGAAACTCAGCAAAAATAGCTTCTGGTGAAGACTTATCGCTCAGCGGCAAAAAGCCACCTTTTTTCTCTAAGGTATCAACGATTTTCGAACTAAGATCATCCATTTTAGCGACACCGACTTTTTGCAGCGCTAAATCGATTTTGCCATCTTCACGAACATTCTTAATAAAGCCCTTCAGCTTTTTACCAATAAACAACTTACCGAAAACATCTGACGGGAAAATCATCCCCCAGTGTTGTCCGTTAACGATCGCCTTGAAACCTAAATCAGAACGTTCCGCAATGATCAAATCAACTTGTTGGTTTTTCGTGTATTGAGAGGGGGTATTATCCAACCATTTATTGAACTTAGTGGTACCAACAATACGGCCAGATGCTTTATCTGTGTATACATAAACAAGGATGGTTTGCCCTAAAGCCAAACGCCCACGTTGTTCACTAAATGGAATAAGCAGATCCTTGCCTTTAATTCCCCAGTTTGCAAACGCTCCGATACTGTTAACACCCTCAATTTTCATCAGGCCCCATTCGCCTACTTTGGCAATGGGTTGCTCAGTGGTCGCAGCAATCTGGTTTTCTGAATCGAAATAGAGGAATGCGTCAACAGTTTGCCCAACTTCAGTTTCGTTAGGAACGAAACGATTTGGTAACAAAGCGCTGCCATACTCTCCTGCATCCAAAAAAACACCGAAATCGGCAATTTTTACTACTTCGAGGCGGTTAATCTGACCTACATTAATCATCTAAAATTGTCTCACATCAAATTTGCAGAGATTATACGTCATCTCTGTTATGCTTTCTTTATCTGTAAAAAGAAATTTATTAATTTTTAGGGAGTTTTCTTTGATCACGGTAGATAAACACGATTCTGTGACGCTAAAAATAGCAACGCAAGTTTCAGAGAGTAAGGAACTTGACTTAGATCTCTACCTATTTGTCCCCGGTGAATTAGGACTGGGTCCTGAACTCATGACCGAAGTTGATTTTTATATTAGCTCTATTCACCAAAAGCGCTCTTATTTCAGTGATAAAATATTACTCCCCTTAGTACACAGCCGTTTAGCACAGCGTGGCCGGCTTTCTACTACACAATATCGAGTGAGTTTAAGTTTATACGCGTATCAATATGTGATTGCTCTAGATAACGCGGTAAGCAAAATAAAGCGCAGTAGTAACGAAGAAGATGATGATGAGGTCATTGATGTGGCTGAAGAAGTCGACACTGTGATTGAACTATCGATTGATATTCTAAAACGGTTACGCCGTACCATTCCCTATGAAGAACATCTAAAACGTTATTACGCCAATGTCGATAACTATCTATCTTGGTATACCGAACAAAAATTTCTTTCGATTGTTTCTGGATTACCCCGTGATCAAGACTATAAAACCATCAAAGAACGTTTGATTACTTTGGCGGAAAAAGAGCAAGCTCATCGCGCCTTAAATCACTACAACAGTAGAAAAGCAGATAAAGATATCACTCGTTTGAGTAATAAGATGCGCTTGTTAAGACGGTTGATAGAACACCCTATTGTATTAAAAGAAGACACCACTTTTCTTGGTAAAAACGTCCAACGCATGGTTAAAGGCGGTGCGACGGGATTTATTATGATTTTCGTGACTATTCTCGCCGTAACGGCACGGGATTATTTAGGTGAAATCACCGCCTCTTTTATTATCGCAATGGCATTTTTATACGCTATCCGTGAAATATTTAAAGATGAAATGAAAGAGTGGCTATGGCGTCGGGTACGTAAAGGGAAGCCTCGTTGGTGCCGAGCTTATTTTGATCCCACAACGAATAAGCAAGTTGGACAAAAGTATGAATGGCTCGATTACACAAAACTCGCAGAGCTCCCCGATACCATTAAGGTTATTCGCAAAAAACGTGTTGTTCAACGTGAAGAGCAGATACTCCACTATCACTCAAACACAAAGATGACAACGTCACGTTTTCTTAGTGGTTACGAACAAACTCGGGAAACAATGCTCATCGATTTACGTGCGATAACCCGATTAATGGATAAAGGTTCAAATAAAATCTACGTATTGAATAAAGGACAAGTGAGTAAAGAGCGTGTAGAAAAACGTCATCTGCTTAATTTGATCGTTAAAGAAAACAGCCATGTCTCTCCACCTAAATTTTACCGATGGAAAGTCGTATTAAACCGAAGCAAAATTGTCGATATTGAGTCAATCCCAATGCCCGATAATTTCAATCCCATTGATGGCTAAATAGAAAATAGCTAAAAATAAAACACCAGAGAAGACGACTCTGGTGTTTTTTATTACCAACCGTACTTATTTAAAAATCAAACAAACAGGTATTAGGGTGATTATCAATCAAGTAGGCTTGCAGCTTACTGTATTGTGCTAACGCAGTAGTGACAATCACTAACGGCTTATTGGCTTTTTCTGCGGCACTTGCTGCTTCGGCGACGAGCATAGTCACAGCCTCACTCTCTGGGTTATAGAGATGCTCCAATTCTGGGTTCTGTTTATCGATACCTAACGTACATTGTGTGAGTAGATCCCAGTCAATAACAACGCCATCAAAATATTTGAGCAAACGTTCAGCCAATAATGCAGAAGAAGGCACGTTACAAACGTAAGACACTTTTAATCCGTTTAATCCGCGCGGTAAACCTTGCTCGGCTAAGCGATCAATAACGGTAGCGGCATTACTTAAAGTACGAACAAATGGCACAACGATTTCAATATCATGCCCTTTGTCACGTAATGCTTTGATCACTTTACATTCAAGAGCGAAGCCAGCCGCATAAGATTTCGATGCATAGCGAGAAACACCACGCAAACCGATCGCTGGGTTCACTTCACTGTTTTCTACACTACCACCTATCAATGCTTGAAAATCATGGCTATCGGCGTTACTTAAAGAGACTCGAACTGTTTGGTGGTCGGCCGTTATGGCATGTTCAATTTGTGCAACTAAAGTTGAGACAAAGTGCTCTTCAATTGACTGACCATTCAGTAAAGCATCTAAGGAATTTTTTTCTAGTTCTGTTAGTCCTTCTGTGCCACATACGAGTGTTGGGTGATAGAAAACGCACTCTGCAATTAGCTCTGACAAAGACACAAATAAAAATGGACTTTTTCCCTGACTATCAGCGCCAGGTAAGCTATTTCCCAGAGCGAGTTGTTCATGGATCACACTTGATTGTTCAAAACTCATTACTGCTCCGTTTATCGTTATGTTGTTAAGTCTGAAAATACCTTTAGATGGCAATAAACTCAAGCCAAAAATCAATATTTATTGATTTATTTTGCATAAATTTTCACTTTACTAATAAAAATTTCGTTATTGATTAAAAATAAAACATCCCACATCAGCGCCACCCAATAGCAAAGACCCTGCACTTATCATTTTGAATGTTTATTGAACCACTGTAACGAATTTGTGCTATTCAATATGCGAAGTGTAGATAAAAACCGCGATTTGATAGGATAAAAACCGATAAATTGTCATAATGATAAACAAATTCAAGCGCCTAACCAAAAAAGTGATAAAATACTGGTTAACGCGATAATCGGATCTACTTGATAAAGTAGCGACATGCGTCGTGTAAATAATTAATGAAAACAGGATTCAGTGACTTATGCCCTCTTTTGATATTGTTTCAGAAATCGATACCGTTGAACTTCGTAACGCTGTAGATAATGCTAACCGTGAGCTCTCCACTCGTTTCGATTTTCGTAACGTAGACGCAAGTTTTGATCTATCAAACGATATTGTGAAATTAAAAGCCGAAGGTGATTTTCAAATCACACAAATGATGGATATTTTACGGAATAACCTTGCCAAACGAGGCGTTGATCCCCGTTCAATGGATTCAAAATCTGCATCTCAATCGGGTAAAAACTGGAATAAAGACGTGGTCTTCCAGCAAGGTATCGAAACGCTTACTGCGAAAAAAATGGTGAAAATGATCAAAGATGCCAAACTAAAAGTTCAAGCATCGATTCAAGGCGATAAAGTACGTGTCACTGGTAAAAAGCGCGATGATCTTCAGTCTGTAATTGCAATGTTTAAAGGTTCTGATTTAGAACTGCCATTGCAATATAATAACTTCCGCGATTAATATCAGCCTATAAAAAATCAGCGCTATATAGCGCTGATTTTTATATCTGTTGGTATCGGTATGTGGGCAATGATGTAGTGGTATCTACTTTAAACCAATATCTTCCGACAACGCTTTCATCTGTTTCAAATCCATTTGATGGACATGAATCATCTGATCTAATTGTCCTAGGCGAGCCTTTGCTTCATCTTGTTTATCACAAGAGTCAGATTTAGCATCCCAAGAGGTTCCCGCTAAATAAAGATCACACGCTTTTTTCAGTTCTTTAATTTTTGGAGCTAAATCATCACGTTCTTTCTGCAATTTTTCTAGTTCTTGCTTGGTTTTTAACTCTTTTTGAAAGATCTCGCGTGAACGTTCAAAAACGCTCGCTTGCAAATTCGCTTTCTTAGCTAATTTATCTTTCTGCTCATCCACTTTAGCTAGGGTCGCTTTTTGGTTAGTTACCTTGCTATCAAGAGAATCATTCACTTTCTCCAGTTCAGCAACCTCTTTTTCTAACTTGGTGATTTGAGATTGTTTATCCTCAGTTGCTTTCGTCACTGCGGCATCAATTTTATCTTGCAGCTGTTGATTGGCTTGAGCCAAATCACTTTGCGCTTGCTTCGATATATCCGAGTTTTTATCCGTTAATTGTTCATACTTATGATTCAATGAATCGTAAGCGGATTGCCATTTTGACGATGTTAGCGTCGAGCCAATTAATCCACCTAATGCCAATCCCAAAACAGCGGCAATACCGATATAGATATATGTACGCTTATCTCTCTGCTCTATTACCACTACATCTTCGTTGTCATCGATATTATTGTGATGGTCCACATTTTTCTCCTAAGTTGTACCTCAGCGAAACAACTCCATGATTACCACTGAAACTGTATAAAGAATAAGAGCGGAAAATATTGTAATCACGACGCCTTTCTGTAACCGAGCATTGGTCCGATACCGTATTAATAGAAACGCGATAGCCAGCAATAGCACAATTGCGATCAGTCTGGTCATGAGTCTGCTCCTTTGGTTTTCTATTTTATACCATTGAAACAAAGGGAAAGGTCAGAGAAAAGTTGATAAATTCGAAAAATCTGCCCAACTGGCTTTATTTCCCACAAAATTCGATGAATTAATCATCGCTATCATAGGGGTAGACCGAAATCTTATATCCTTCGCAGTTTTAAAAGCAAAAAACGATAATAAATGCCAATTTTGTAGATGACATCACATTGACTTTTGGTTAGTATTCTTTGCGCAAATTATCTGTTACAGATAATTGTTCCGATGAAGACTGCAGGAGAGAGGATGTTAACCTATAAGTAACAAATAGGTTAGACATACCCGCCGAAGAAGTAAATCTTTCAGGTGCTTTATTCTTTATAAGAATATGCGAGGACTGTAGTTGGAGGAACCTCTGGAGAGAACCGTTAAATCGGTCGCCGAAGGAGCAAATCTCACACATAGTGAGATGAAACTCTCAGGCAAAAGGACAGAGGAGAGAAAGGCTAATTTTAACGTTGCCATTTGGCAGCTTTGCGATCGTTTTTTTCACGACCCACCCTTTCCCTCTTCTCCTTATATGTTGTTTATTAAGGGGAAACGAATGACAAACCTACAAGACATTTTACAAACTATTGACCACTTTGTTTGGGGTCCACCATTACTCATTTTATTAGTCGGTACAGGTATCTACTTTACGTTCCGTTTAGGAATGATCCAATTTCGCCACCTGCCTACCGCACTAAAAATGGTGTTTAGCAAAGACAAAAGCAATGCAAAACAAGGGGATGTGTCGGCATTTGCTGCGTTATGTACTGCGCTATCTGCCACCATAGGCACGGGTAATATTGTTGGCGTTGCAACAGCGATCAAATTGGGCGGTCCTGGCGCTCTATTTTGGATGTGGTTAGCGGCACTTTTTGGTATGGCAACAAAATACTCTGAGTGTTTACTTGCTGTTAAATATCGTAAAATTGACGATAAAGGCCAAATGGTTGGCGGTCCAATGTACTTCTTGAAGTATGGTGTTGGCTCTAATTTACTTGCGACCTTATTTGCCATTTTTGCCATAGGTGTAGCATTTTTTGGTATCGGTACCTTTGCTCAAGTGAATGCTATTGTTGATGCTACCCATATTTCGTTTGGTATTTCTAAAGAAGTAACTGCCGTTGTGCTCACACTCTTGGTTGCTATTGTGACCATTGGTGGCATTCAATCGATCTCGAAAGTCGCGGGTAAAGTTGTTCCAGCGATGGCCGTCTTTTACATCATTGCTTGCTTGGCGATTATTGTGACCAACGCTGACAAATTAATGGATGCAATTTCACTGGTGATTGAATCGGCCTTTACCTCAACAGCAGCAACTGGCGGTTTCTTGGGCGCTTCTATCATGTTAGCGATTCAATCAGGGATTGCTCGCGGCGTGTTCTCAAATGAATCGGGATTAGGCAGTGCTCCAATGGCCGCAGCGGCAGCTAAAACGGATTCTTGTGTTCGCCAAGGCCTGATTTCAATGACTGGCACCTTCTTTGATACTATTTTAATTTGTACCATGACAGGCCTAGCCCTAATTCTTACCGGAGCATGGCAAAGCGATTATGCGGGTGCGGCAATGACAACCTACGCATTTGCTGTTGGTTTAAATGCGCATGATGCTGGCCCAATGTTAGTCTCTATCGGTCTAATGTTCTTTGCTTTTACCACCATCTTAGGTTGGAACTACTACGGTGAGCGCTGTGTCGTATTCTTAATGGGTACCAAAGCAGTATTACCGTATAAATTCATTTTTATTTGCTTGGTCGCTTCTGGCGCTTTCTTACAACTCGATCTTATTTGGATTATTGCCGACATTGTTAACGGTTTAATGGCGATTCCAAACCTAATCGGATTGATTTTACTACGTAAAGTGATTACAGAAGAAACTCGTTTGTACTTTAAACCTGCACAAACGGCCAACGATGATAATGTTGCGCTAGAAACCAACTAAGTCTTTTAACCAAGATTCTGTATTGTAGCGACACCGATTGGTGTCGCTTTTTTATCTTTCTAAACAATACCTAATCGAATCATATCACTCATTCAATTCTTTGCTCTATTCTTGCTGTAAACCAACACACCACTTAATAAACTCTTTAATATTATCAAACAATTACCTCCCTACTCTTTTTCGTAGGTGCCTTCTAGGAGTATAAAATGAACCGCAAAGGACATCGTATTACCGCGGCTCTTACCGTCAGCGTTCCCATCGTCATCGGTATTAAACAGCATTTACCTTGGCCAATTATCGCTATGTCTATCATCGGTTGTGCGTGGGGTGTGACGGCTCCAGACGATGTAGAAATACGCTATACCACTGAAAGTGACACAGAAATTAATGAAGATGGCAGTAAAGCCCATGTATCCAAAACGCTGTTTGATCATCGAGGTATGTCTCATGATATTGCTCTTTGGATCGCACTGTTTTCATTCTCATGGTGGTGGCTATTTATCTCCCACTTTCATCATGGTGAATTAGCTTGGGATTTAGCAAAAGGGGCTTTATTTGGCGCAACTTACGGGGCATTGATTCATCTACTTGCAGATCTCCCCAATGGGCGAAGTATTCCACTATTCCCATTTGGGCCCAGAGTCTGTTTGCATTTATGGAAGGCATCAGAAAACGAAGCTTTAATGGGATTTATTCTCTTCGTTTTATCGTCATTGTTAGCGGTAAGAATTGCATTAGGTAATAACGACTGGATAAGAGTGGTGACTCATGATGTTGCACGGGGATTAGAAGTGGCATTCCACTATTTATTTCCTCTGCTCATTACCGCAGCCCAGTGGATTACTCAATTTGCTGCTGATCATGGATTACACTTTTAATAAGGATAATAAAAAGCCTGGTTGACGTTTTACACAACCAGGCTTTATTCAAACAATCAAAATGTTATCGACGTTCAAGCATTAACTTAACACCTAGACCGACTAAAACACATCCTGTTGTACCTTCCATCCAACGCATAAACTTAGCGCTTTTCAACAGAGTTCTGGCTTTATTGAGAGCGCCAGATAATGCGCACTGCCAGATCATTGCGATCACAAAATGCACCGCTGCCATAAACAATGATTGCAGTAACGCAGAATGCGCCGGACTAATAAATTGCGGTAAAAATGCTAAGTAAAAGACCGCCGTTTTTGGATTAAGTACGTTAGATAGAAAACCTTCGCGCAACGAACGACGAATGCTTAAGTTCGAGTTATTGGCCGTTTCAACATGCAAACCACCACTGTTCCCTTTTATCAAACCTTTCAAACTATTGTAGCCAAGCCATATTAAGTAGGCCGCCCCAATCATTTTCACGACTTGAAACAGTTCTGCTGATTGTGCTAACACTGCAGAAATACCAATTGCAGAAAACGTGGCATGAACAAACAGTCCACTACAAATACCAAAACTCGTTACACAACCATCACTAATACCCGCACGTGACGTATTACGAATCACTAATGCCGTATCAAGTCCGGGTGTTAAAGTCAAAATGGTAATGGCTATGACAAAAGCTTCAAAATTTTGTATGTACATTGATCCCTCGGGCAATAAACGGCTTTAATCAGGTTATACCGCAACTGCCCTTGAATGTCTGTAAACAATTATCATGTACTGAGAAATTATTTCTAATAAATCATCAGTCTATAAGACAAAATCACGTTATGACAACGTCACTAAACCTTCTTGATTTAAAAACGTATCAAAACAGTTTATGCGGGTAATGCCTTAAATCTTGGCGAAAGTTTCTTTGCCACGCCACAATATCGTTTTTACGTATGATCGCCATCATTTGTTTCCATCGGTCAATACGTTCATCAAGCGGCATACGTATCGCTTTGGCTAACGTATCGGCCACCGCTTCAGTATCATATGGATTCACAATTAAAGCCGCATCCAACTCGTAAGCCGCCCCAGCCATTTTTGATAAAACCAGTACACCTGGGTCTTCTGGGTTTTGTGCTGCGACATACTCTTTAGCTACTAGATTCATGCCATCACGTAAGGGCGTTACAAATCCAATATGAGACATATTATATAAAGCGATAACCGTGCTACGTCTAAACCCGCGATTAATATAACGGAGCGGTGTCCAATCAAAATCTGCGTAAGTACCGTTTACATGTCCCGCTGATTGTTCTACTTGCTTGGCAAGTTGCTCATAGGCTTTGACGTCGCCACGAGACGTCGGTGCCACTTGCATATAGACCAATTTACGATGCAAGTCTTGGTTATTCTTGAGTAGCTGATCATAGGCCTGGAAACGATGAAATATCCCTTTACTGTAATCAAGCCGATCCACCCCTATAATCAGTTTTCTATCTCCAAGTTCTTCACGTAATTGCAGATACTCTTTAGTACTCACCCCTTTATTCGCCGCAGTTTCTATATCTTCTGGATCGACGCCAATGGGATACACACCAGTGTCTTGTTCGTGACCGTGACAGGTAATGTGATTCGTTTCTGTAATCGTACCGCCAAAGGTATGTTCGATAGCTTGGTGATAATCAAATTGATCAATCGGCGTATGAAACCCAACCAAGTCATAATTCAACAGTTCATCCAGCATATTGTCGTAATACGGTAACGCACGCAGTAAATCAAATGCTGGAAAAGGTGTATGCAGGAAAAAACCAATTTTAGATTTAACCCCGGCCTCACGTAACATTTTTGCCATAGGAATCAATTGATAGTCATGAATCCAAATGGTGTCATCGGGTTTTAGGTAATGCAGTAAATGATTGGCGAATTTTCGGTTAACGCCTAAATAACCCGCCCGATAATGATTGCGATAACGCATTAAATCAGGGCGTTGGTGAAACAGAGGCCAAATAACATTGTTAGAGTATCCAAGATAAAAATTCTTGTATTCGTTTTGCCTTAAGCCAACTGTAATAAAATCGATATTACCGCGACTCTCCTCTCTCACTTCGGTGCTCGGCCTGTTTTCAATTCTGCCATTCCAACCAAACCAGATACCGCCAGATTCTTCCATCGCTGCAAACACTCCGACAGCAAGGCCGCCATGAGCGCCCCCTTTTACTGTATCAGGCTTGGCGACACGATTAGACACAACAACGAGTCGACTCATAATTCATCCTCCCATCTTTGACTTAACATGCGAGCACAATTAATAATGCCTACCATACTGTAGGTTTGCGGGAAGTTACCCCACAATTCTCCCGTCTCTGGGTCTAGATCCTCAGATAACAACCCAACGTGATTGCGGCGTTGCAATAAGTCTTCAAATAATTCCCTCGCCTCGGTACACCGCCCGATGGCACATAACGCTTCGATATACCAAAAAGAGCAGATCGTAAACGCATTTTCAGGCTCGCCAAAATCATCTTCAATCACATAACGAAAGATGTATTTACTCCCTTTTGGCCGCAGATGTTGTTCAATCGCTTCCACGGTCCCAATGAATTTAGGATCATCACCCGAAACAAATCCAAGTGAGCAGGCTAATAGCAAACTTGCATCCATAGTGTCACCACCCCATGTGGCGGTATAACTGCCTATTTCTTTATTGAAAGCGTTGCTATCAATATCCTGCTTGATTAACTCAGCGTGACGAGCCCAATATTCTTGGCGGCCAGACAGATGAAGCTTAGCGGCGATTTTCGCTAATCGGTCCGCCGCAGCCCAGCACATGATGCTGGAAAAGGTATGGATATGTTGACTTCCACGCAACTCCCATAATCCCGCATCGGGCTGGTTATAGTATTGAACGGCTTTCTCACCCACTTGTTCTAAAACTGGGAAAAGTCGCTTATCGTCAGGTTTGCGAATCCGCTCATCAAAAAACATTTGCGTTGCAGAAAGTACAACGGCCCCATATACATCATGTTGGATTTGATCCGCAGCTTGGTTACCAAATCGAACAGGCCCCATACCTCGATAGCCATCCAACTTCTTGATGATTTTTTCTTCCATCTGCTTACTGCCATTAATACAGAACACCGGTTGAAGATATTCATCATCCATATTGGTGGCGAGGTTGATCAAATAACGCAGGTATTGCTCCATCGTCGCGGTGACACCTAACCGGTTTAAGGCGTGCACTGTAAAATAACTATCCCGCAACCAACAAAACCGGTAGTCCCAATTGCGTTGAGTATTTTGGGCTTCAGGGATCGACGTCGTCATAGCCGCAACAATCGCCCCAGTGTCTTCATAAGCTGACAGCTTTAATGTAATTGCAGATCGAATTACCTCATCCTGCCACTCAAAAGGTATTGCTAAGTTACAAACCCAAGTTCGCCAATGCTGCTCTGTTTCATTAAGAAAACGTAGTGTTAGCTGCTGAATAGGCTCTTCAAGGCTTTCATCATTACCGAAGATTAAGTAAGAATCTTGATCGAGAATGAACCAACTTTCATCTTGAATACAAGTAATCGAGAGATCGGTGGTCAACCGAAGAGAAAGCGTATCGTTAAGATACTTAATATGGTTGCTCCCCTCGATTTTGACATAAGGCTGTCCAGTTTCATTATCCGCAGGACGCAACCTTACTCGAATCTTTGGTGAGCCAATTGGAGACAGTATTCGGATCAAGGAAACTGGCCGGTGAACACGGCCGTAAAGCATCAAACGTGGTGCAAAATCAGTGATCCTTACACCGTTTCCTTTTTGGTCGAACAACGTTGTTTCTAATATTGCCGTATTTTTACGGTATTGTTGTTTGCTATGAGAAAAACCATCCAAATCGATACCATAGGTGCCAATTTGTTCCGTTTTTTCACCCGTCTTAAGTAATGAGGCAAATACCGGGTCGCTATCGAAACGAGGCATACAAGACCATACCACCTCGCCCATTTTGTCGATTAATGCGCTAATACGGCAGTTACCAATCAACGCAAGATCAAGACTGTTATCAATCACTGGTTCCCTCCTTTTTCCAGCATAGCTTGAAAAAATTCTATGACACCGTCGGGAGACTCCAAGCGATAATTAGCACAACTCGCCCCTTCGCCGATTTTAACGGACACACCATGGTGATTGTTGACCCATTTAAAGGCATCTTCGTCAGTGACATCATCGCCAAAATACCAAGGGACTCGCCCCTCAAATTCAGCACAATTCATGAAGTATGTAAGAGCAGAAGCTTTGTTAATAAATTCTGGTTTCAATTCCCGTATAAATTTGCCATTTTGCACAGCAAGCTTAAGTGTTGAATAACGGTTTATGACATCGTTAAGAAAACGTTCAACCATCTGCTCTTTAAACGGTTGATCACGGTAATGGATGGCAAGCGTAAGAGGCTTGTCTTCGAGAAGCAATTGCTGCTCTGCACAAAACAGTTGGCATTCGTCCAACAGAGACTGAGGCAAAGCAACAACATCTGGATGTTGATTAACGGTATGGCTGTTTCCAAAACGAAACTGCATCCCGTGGCTACCGCTCACTTTAAATTCAGGCATCGCCAGTAAGCTGTCGAGTGAATCTACACTACGTCCGGTTATGATGGCACTCGCTTGATTCGTCTCGCGGTTTATTTGCCGCAACGTATTTTTGACTTTATCAGTGACTATCACTGCATCAGGCGTCGGTTTTAAATCTACTAGTGTCCCATCAAAATCTAAAAAAATTGCAGATTGCTCAAAAGGCAGCTTAGGTAATGTATTCATCATTATCCCCCGCACATTTTAGCAAGTTCTTTATTACAATAACGCTATAAAAAGCAGAAAACAACCTTGAAATATGGTTATAACGATCCTATGTAAAATTGATAAATTGTTGCAATTAACTGAGGAAATAATGTGAACATCAGCGAGAATAATTCAACTAATCATAGATTTTTAATAGTATAAAAATACCGCCCGCCTGATTGTAACTTGTTGATTACAAATATATTAAGCTAACAAATACATTCACTTACAAATGAAACTCAGCGTTATTTCATATTTTTCCTTTTTAATAATCAGCACGTTTAACAATATCATAAACAAGATTGCTATTTTTATTGATATCAGAATAGTTCAAATTTACACTACCTTTCTGAATTTTATCAGGAAAAGCAGGTTTATTATTTATATATAATTCACATGAATATCCACCAGCCTTAATATTTTCTATTGGACCACAATTTTTCTCCTCTAAATGATCGGTTATGGATATCCTTGGTTCATTTATACTATCTCCACCTTTAATTCTTAATCCCGCCAAACGGTCATCTTCTTTTCCCTGTAAGAAACAATATTAATTTTCGATAGCTTCGCAATACACTCTTTGTCCACTTCAATATTTTTATATGGTAGGTGAAATTTATAGTGTTCCTCATCAGAGGCTAAATTTTTCTTAAAAGTATATGAATTTCTATATATACCTCCAGATAATTCTCCTGTAGCTTCATTCCATGTAGAGCCTGGACATGACTTACCGCGACCAAAATATTCCACATATACAGCGACTGTTACGTCGCTCGGTTTTATTCCTGAGATAGTGAAAAAATCACTCACCTCGATTTCACTATTTTCAAAATTGCCATACAGTCCGTATAATGAAAAAACTACTATTAATATAAGAATAACTTTCTTCATTTTATTTGCTCCAACAGCTCTAACCTATTCAAATCCCCGCTAAATGAATCGTAAGGCTCAAATCCATTTTTAAATGTTTTTTATCTGTTATAAATTTGCACTAATTATACATTTAACTACAAAATTTAACTAGTTGCATAAAAAATGGATTAAGATAAGATCTCTTAATTCTTTTATTAAAGGATTAATTACAATACGGATTAAAGTCTTAAGTTGTTATAGAAAGGTGTTGCTAATATTTGAACCTCCAATAATCGCTAGAGTACTCAACCCATAGTATTAAAGTTATTTCTATATCTACCTATCATAACGATATAATTAAATAATTATTTTATCTATGTTAATAGTTCAAACATTAAAAAATAAAGCAGCCAAACTTGGCTGCTTTATTTTAAGGTTTAAGAATATCATTTACGTCTGAGCTTTCATCATAAAATGTTCTTGGTTTATGATTTTTAAAGAATTTTTTGGCTTTCTCGCTAATTCCAACTTTCATATATTTAGCTTGAATTTCATCCAACTTTCTTTGTTGATTTCTGGAAAACTTTCCTGATGGAAATACAAAAAGAAATTTATCTATCCCCGATAGTTTACCCAAACTATAATAATAAAAGGCTTCATCAGGTTTAATCGATTTATAGACAACTTTATCACCACGGAAGCCAGAATAATAAAACCTTAAAGCTTGAGCTGCCTTATAATATCCCATATCAAGAGCAGTATTTAACCAATCGTTACAATTTTCACCCTCTGACAGTTTCAAACCATAATCATCACATTGATAGTATATCCACACCATTGCATTAGGGTTATTTCGTTTGATAGCGTATTTAAGCAACTCTATTCTTTTACTATCACTTAATACAAACCTATTATTTAAAGCGTTATACCCTCCGTTTTTTACAATCTTATCAACAATCTTATCGTACTTATATACTCGATAGAAAGGAATGTCTTTCCAGATACTGTATGTAACGTCTAATAACGCATACATCGCTTTGCCATCATTTTTTTTGGCTAGTATTTTCCAACCATCAATAGCCTTTTGTTTCCAGCGACTATCGCAGGGCCACCCTAAATAATCACAATAATTATTCCATTTTGGTACCAACATTCTCATAGCCCAAGGGTTTCCTTGCTCAGCGGCTTTATGCATGGTATCGCCTGCGACAAAGTGTTTTCCATTTTGGAACTGTACTAATGCCAACCAAAATGTAGCATCTGCGTCACCTTTACTGGATAGCTCTGGTAACACCTTTTCAGCTCGGTCGAATTGATAGGTGTTAAATAATCTTTGTCCCAAACTGGATGCATATGATTGATTAGATAGAAACAGTAACAATAGAAAAAACGTAATTCTAGTAATTATGGTAATCATATTCAATGTCTCCATTCCAAACAATTTCTTTATATTTTGATGTTTTTTCATGTTTAGTATCTAACACTACAGTATCACGTTTACCTACAGAAAACCCGCCACTCGTATGATCAAGATTTGGCTGATATAAATAAAATAATCCGTGTTTTATTGTCAAACGAGTAATCATAGTTGAAAAATTATTATAGTTAATATGCATTATACGATCATATTCATTTTCATATTTTTTAGATGAACACAACCTAAAGAATTCTCTAATTTTTAATAAATTATTTTTATATCGAATCCACTGCTCAGTTTTATTGAATTCTTGACCATCGAATGAACCCATTCTTTGAATCGCATTTTCAAAATTTTTAATTTGTTGGTCACTAGGTCCATTAGGGTTTGATGCACCCATCCATTCTAATATAGTCAGAATAGCTTGGGACTGGGATATATTTTTTAACGAATTATCTTTATTTAGTAATTGCTGAGAATCTGTAAAATTCAAAAATGTTATTTCATTATATTTAACTAACGCATGAAGCAACTTTGCAAATGTTTCTGGGAGAGCATTTTTTAACCACTCCCTTTCCCCACTGACATTACTCTTATCATTAATAAAATTGGCAATAGAATAAGCATTTTTATGGGTTATACTTTTACTAAATAATTTTGAAATCATCTTCACAGGTAATAGTAACACCTCACTAGCCTCTAAGTGATAGGCAATCATAATAGTTAAGGTTTTATTTATCATTTTAAACGTTTCATCATCTTTTTCATCAATAAATTCGAAACGCTTGAATCTTCTGGATTGCGTTAGACTCACTAATAAATAAAACAGATGATCTAGAGCTTTATAATCTATTTCTCCAGAAATTTTTCCACTAATACCTAACCCCCATGTCGGCATCGGCTGACAGTGCCAGATAAACTTACTTTGCGTAAATGTGATAGACAAGCCCATCCCAGAAAAACCCAAAGTAGCACGAAGCCCTCCTTGAATACTACTTAAACAGATCGGTTTAGTTCCTTCTTTTACATAAGGTGGTAACCACATTAAACTGCACTTAAGTAGCCCCCCAACTTCAACCCCAGCAAATGCTTTCCCTTCAATTTTGGCGATATTTTTTTCATCATTTGACTCAGAAACTTGGTAACGATTAGCGTCCTCAGTATCCTGCGTTCCCTTAATGCCGAAAAGACCTGTGGCTGAATTACCAACATCGATAGAACCACACATTTGTAAACTTGCAGCAACGGCCCCATATACTTGTCCAGTAATAATTAAACCGAAGTTCCCCATAGGAGCCTGTGCAGACTTTTCCTGCCAGTTATTATTTTCATCCAAGTATTTTTCTACGTATGGTAATTTGAACTCAAAACCGTTTCCAGATTCAGGAAATGAATAAGTCACAGATGCTTGTGCACTGGCAATATTTATACCTGTTTTAGATTCATTTTTGAATTCACTTACAAAACCATTACTAGGTTTACCATCTGCAAAACCAAATGTTAAAGCTGTTTCGTTTTGAAAACTAAATCGCATAAATTGGGCAGCCATTGACATATCATAACGACCTTCAATGCCAAATACATTCACCTTACCTGTTTTAGGAGCATAATATTCATTCCATTGTTGAAAATAGGGAACATCCTTTGTGAATGAATATGATGTAAATTGATGAGCAAAATCGTCTAATGCTACGCCTTTATATTCATATCTCTTCACTGAAGTCTGATTTTGTGGCTCTTGAGTAACTTCAATTCCCCCATCTCCAGACACAACGTCATGAAAATCAAATTTATATTTCTTAACGTGTCCTTTATTAATGGATTTATCAGAACTTAATATAGGGTTATTAGACCTAATATATAATACTTTATTTGGTTCTGACACTAAAGAGCATTCCACAATATGGGTACAACTTTTTCCATTTAAGGCATATATCTGATCAGATAGATCTTTTGGACTCCAATTTAACTCTTTCCATAAAACGTCAAGATTTGATTCATACGCAGACTCATACGCTCCAAAATAATCATCTTCGTTAATTACGCACAAAAAATTCTGATTACTAACAACCTTGTTATTAACTTTCTCCTCCCAATTACTACATATCTCAACACTGTATTTTATATATTTAACTAATTTATTTAGCCATTTACTATATGTGTTTATATTATTGGTATTTTTATCTATATTTGTAGTGAAAAATGAGATTTTTGAAGCAACATCTTGTGTTAGCGACATTGCTAAATAATAGGCAGAAAAATACCCCATTTTATTTTTATTGTCTTCTGAACAAAGATTCTCACATGCTGACTTTATTATTTCTTGTGATTTAGAACGTTTTATTAAATCAACAACGTTATTTACTTCTTTTCTAAGACCAAATAACTGTTCAATATTAAAACACTGTTCTTTTATCAAAAAACCATTTGTATTAAGTTTATACAATGCAAAAAATAACTCACCAAACTTTGCACTATTATACTTTCTTCCCTCGAGAAAATCCTCTATATCATCATCTTTTGAAAAGTCAGCAAACTTGTAAGCTTCAACTGTTGTTCCTTGCTTATTATTTAATAAGAATGTATTTAAAACATCCTCTAAATTACTATAATAAGTATTCGGTTCATTTACATGACTTATAATTAACTCCATAGCTTTATGATGTAGAGAAT
>NZ_WEKT01000110.1:0-3113 GCF_009874545.1 Vibrio eleionomae
TGTGAATTCTTATAGAAATCCTTAGCGTATTCATTTCCTTCTTTTGAAATAGATAATATTAAATTTGCATAGGAAGCAATCTTTAGCCAACCATCCCAATTTTTTTCATCTTTCTTATGTTTTGCATATTTATTAAACCAATTTGGAGATTCAAAGTTTACCAATGCTATTTTTGATTTCATAATTGATGCACACTTTAGAGCATTATCATAAAAATCTTTATTAGTCGTTCCTGGTATGACAAATGTATAATCAACTTTGATATCGCTAAGTAAGGAGTTATCATCTAATCCCAATCTAAATTTTATATTTTTATGATATGTAAAAGCACTTAAGTCATTAGAGAAGATAGGAACTCTATCTGTAATATAATGAGTAGTGAATCCTAAACTAGAAAAACCCTCAGCTAACATCAGAGAAAAATAACGTCCACCAGAGTATATTCCATCAGGGTTAGTAACTATAATTGCAACTGATTTATCATTCATTTATTTTCTCTTTTTTTTGAAAAAGAAATTTTGCAAACAAGCCTTTATCATTGATTTTATTTTCAATAGCGATAGCAAATTTCTGCAAACCTGAAGCCTCTGACCTAATCCTATAGTCAGGCAGCGTTGAATAATCTACTAGTTCGTAATTAAAGTAATTTAGTATTTCCACTATTTCGGCTTTAGTATATTCTCTTAGATGTCCAAAATACCCATACTTTTTATAAGATTGATATTGCTGCATTACACCTTCATTAAATTTTGATGCCAATGCCGAGTCATAATTTAATAATCCAAGCCAACCGGATATAGAATTGATATTGGGAGTAGTTAGATATAAATAACCTCCATCTTCGATAAGTAAATCAATCTTTGAGATTACATCTAATAAGTTACCAGGAAGGTGTTCTATTACCTCACAAAAAGAAACAAAATCAAATTTACCCAATTCAATAAAACTATTTACACTATCATTAATAATATCTGAATCAAGATAATTCACATTATTATATTCCAAGCACTGCGCAAACAATCTTATCTGCGGGTCCACAACAAAAATATCATTACCAATTAAGTCTTGTAATAAAAGAGATAGTATTGGAGGATTTGCACCTATATCTAAAAATCTTGATTTTTTAGTTAAGTATTTCTTTATTAAATTCACATCCTCAAGTAATCTTATTTTATTTCCTTTTAGATAATCATGATAAAATTCGCTATTATGATTATGTTCTTTTGTTAAAATTTTAGCGTATTTTTCATATAGTTCACTTAAATTATTATCATTAAAAAAAGAATGATTATTTCTTTCTAACTTAACATTGTTTATTTCCAAATCTAGCTGACCAAATATATCTGGTATATCCAAATCGGTCAAAATCCGTTCTATTTCATTTCGATTACTTACCTTAACATCAATATAACTCTTACCAAAAAGTGATACTTTGATACTATCAATTTTTTTTATTTCACCTAACTTGTTTAATTTATTATCGATGTTATTTTTAATACCCTCATCGACACTATCAAATTCAACTAAAACTTTCTTCTCAAATACTATTCTACTCTCTACAAAAATTTTTATTATAATGTAACTGGATTCTATAGTATTGAGATTTATTCCATTTTTTAGAAAATACCATCCACACCTTGGGTGAGCTATCCATGGATATTTACCATATACATCAGGTCTAACCTTTGAATTTTCTGCATGTCCAATAAGTACACCATCTTCAGTATATAAATTTATTTCTTCATTACCTAAATTTGGGACGAACCAGCCATCAATCTTTATTATTTTTTTTGTCTTGTCATACCTAGCACTACCTACTCCGCCAAAAACCTGATATCGTAGCTCTTCATTTTTTAAATCAATTTCACTTGAACTTAAAAAATTAGCATCGACTTTATTCTCTTTTTGTAATTTTTTAACATTAATTTCTTCTCCAGTAACCAAATTCATTAAATAAGACATGATTCTTGCTTTTATATTGAACATATATCCAAATCCATTTTCTAATGCTCTGAAAATTCTTTAATTATAAATTTCTCATACTCTTCTATTACTTCTTTTGCGTCACCAGATCTATTTATTTTTCCATCTTCAATCCAAATCGCTTTATTACATAATGATTTTATTGTTTGTGAATGATGGGACACCAAAACTACAGTATCTCCAGAAGTCAATTTTTTCCTCATGGTTTCTTTGGATTTTTCCATGAATCTAGCATCACCAACACCAAGAATCTCGTCAATTAGTAGAATGTCGCTATTTATGTTTATTGCGACCGCAAATCCCAAACGTTGTTTCATTCCAGTAGAGTAATTTTTTATTGGCTGGTTTATAAATTCACCTAGCTCTGAATAAGAGATTATGGATGGCATTAGACGAATCATTTCTGATTTATTAATCCCAAGCATCATTCCGCTTAAGATAGCATTATGATATCCACTAACATTAATGTCATAGCTAACATTTAATGATAACAATGTAGTACTGTATCCATAATTAATTACAGATCCTGAATTTGGTTTTATAATCCCATTTAGTAAGCTCAATAGAGTACTTTTACCTACTCCATTGCGACCAATAATACCGATAGAATCACCTTCATAAATATCAAAACTAATTCCTTTAAGTACATGATTAAGACTTTTAGGTTTAAATAGAGGTAGCCCCGACCTGTAACTTACGGAGGCATCTATTATTGATATCAATTTCCTCATTTCTGTAACAGTAGCCTTGGGTAAATACTATCTAATTTATTTACTATTGTAATTGAAAGCTGAACCATTATTATTGACAATAATAGAATCAACAATAGATTAAATACATTAAAATTTAGATCTCCATTCATAAGTATTTGTCTGTACATAGTAACAATTTGAGTCATGGGGTTATATTCGAAATAAACATGGTATTGACTTGGTAAGTCATTTACTGAATATAGTATACCCGACAAATAAAAGGCAACTCTCAATCCATTTGATACTATTATTTTTAAATCTGGGAAAATCGGTATTATTGCCGCTACTAAAAAACCGAAAGTAGCGTTTATAAAAAACTGAGCGCACATAACTAAAGGTAAATACATGTAGTACTTATCAATATTAAAACCATATACC
>NZ_WEKT01000111.1:0-3057 GCF_009874545.1 Vibrio eleionomae
CAAGATGAGCAGTACAATGTAGTTTTAAAGCGGTATTACGTTGATGATAAATATGATTTTTCGCGTTTTGATTGTGGTGAAAAATCATTTAATGAGTTCCTCACTAGTGGGAAAATTGATAGGGAATTAGAGATGAAAATTACTATTCCCTACATTTTATTAGCTATTCGTGATGGAGAAGAGCCTATTGTTATGGGGTATTTTACTTTAGCAAGCAGTTGCTTAGAGAAAAGTTTATATCCCGTATCTAATAAGCAGAGAAAGAAATTTCCTTATCACACAGTGCCAATGGTTATCATTGGGGCATTAGCGATAGATAAGCGTTTTCAAGGGCAGGGAGCTGGTAAAAAGCTACTTGGTTTTGCAATAAAAAGGGCTTATTTAAATTCAAAAGATGTGGCTTGTTTAGCTTTATATCTGCATGCTTTTAATGATAAAGCTGCTGACTTTTATCGTCGTTGCGGTTGGACTGAATTAGATAAAGAACCAAACTCCTTTGTTTACCCTTTAAAACAATATGAAGAATACTTAAGGGATATAGGAAGAAAAAGGGCATAATCATCCAGTAGGTTGTTGCTTCTATTTAAGTGAATCTGTGCGCGTAAGACGTTTCTATTGAATTGTTTTTCTTCTTGCGCGTTACTAGTTAGCGCTAGTAATATTAATTTTAGATGTGAAAAAACCCGTCTTGCCGGACGGGTTTTTTCGGAAATACTTACTAGATTTGGCGTCTGGTGTAAGTCCCTTCATGATAGACACTTCACGATTTGACTTCAAGTATTCCTGCACTCTGTTTGGATTCAAGATGTTTATTGGACAGAGCGACGCGCATTAGCCACCGACCAAGGGAAGTCCGAAAGGTGGCAAGTAAAGGCATTTATCAGAACTTGCGAAAGCACGATAACACCGCCCCGTTGTAGCTGCTAGATGGGGACAAGCGGAAAAGGAAAAACTGATAGATGTTGTGAGACTCGGATGGGGGCGAAAGCTTTACTCACAGCGCAGGGCAGCCCGAAAGGGTAAGAGACAAAACTCCAACGGAAAGCGACCATAAATGATGCCAAAATTCATTGCGAATTTGGTAGGGGTCGGCGCAGCCGAAAGGCTGGTTTCCTACAAAAAAAAACTTGTTGTGCGCGGAGCGCAAGCGTTCCATTCTCTCTATCTCTCTTAACGATTGTGGGCAATCTGTTGGGCGGCTTGCCGTCCACATATTGTCCATCATGAGTGCTCGTTCTTACTATTTTTTTATCACACCTAACGCAGTTTACACTGCTGGTATTTAGTCCTTTTACGGGAAGGCTTTTGGGTGTGCACAGCTTAAATTATCGCCGTGCACGTTTTCCTCTCAAACCTTTGCTGTACTTGGGTTTAGAGCGTATACGTGTAGGCATAGGCGATCACGGCCACAACGCCTGCGATTGTTACTGCAGCTGTAAGTTGAACGATGTTGTCTAGTAGCCAATTTGTTGGGTTCTTCATTCGTAAGCCTTCTCTTTATTCTTTTGTTGCAATGTAACGTGGAAATATTCCTAACTCAATCGCCGTTATTGGCTTAAATGCCATGGAACTTGGCGCCAAAATATCTGTTTTAGCTTTTTTTAGCCGGTCATATTGGGGCTGGTTTAATGCGTAAATTTTAGGTACTACACCCCTCGCAAATCGTAGATTTGTCTAAATGGTTGTTTAGTAAGGATAAAAATAAATCGCGGCCAAAAATATGGAGACTCTATTTGGATGAGTTCTGAAGAATCTTAAGAGATTCTCAAGGGAATCTTGTAGGATTCTTATAAGAATCCTACAAGATTAACTGCATGATTTTAAAGGAATAAGTGTCTTTAAGAATCTCTTAAGATTCTCGTTAAGCACTTGAAATATAAGGAAACGCATGTTCGAATTTTTCGACAGATTCTAATTAGATTCTTCTGTTATAGGTTGAGAGAATCTCTTGGGAATCTCTTAAGATTCTTAAGAGATTCTTATTTCCTCCATATTTCCTTTATTTCAAAACCTCTATTTTTCTAAAACGATTCCTCTATCTTGCAGAGTTCTCCTATTTTCTGACGCACTTCGCTTGTCGCATTGATGTCCCTGGTCAAATTGCTTCGCAAATTAACCAGGGACATCAATGTGTGGACAAAATGTATAGTTTTAAGGCTTTGGAGGGAAAAATCGCATCAAATAGATCTAAGGTTTTGACCTTTCTGAGTCCCTCTAAAAGCGTTGTAAACTTTCAAAGCGATTAGGGCATAGAGTTGGGTGGTTTAGGGTGTAAAAAGCGCGTCTCGAGCATTTGAGGCGCTCTAAAGGGTGTTTTGAGTACCTGATCCGGCCATTGAACATAAAAGGGATAATATCTACTCACATCTGATGGTTTTTTTCATAAAAACATTGTACATCTGATATCTACTGTATATCATTCATGTACGGCATATTCCCGTACATGAGAAGAAAAAATAAAATGGGAATATACGTAGTGAGTTTTTAATTAAATTAAGAAGTAATCTAATATAAATCATCATCTTGGAGAGCTAAGAACCCGCTTATGCTGGTATCTAGCACAACATCATCAAATGTTCCAACTTCGTCTACCATAGAGACGTAAGGTAGGGATTATGAAGAGTAATGAAATGAATGCATTAAAAAAGGAAAGAGTGGAATTTCGCACGTCATTAGACGTTAAAAATAGCATTGAGGAGGCTGCTGAATTACTAGGTAAAACTGTATCAGCTTTTGTGTGTGATTCTGTTGTAACTAGAGCAACAGAAGTTATTAACGAGCATCGACGCCATATTGTTAGTAAAGAACAATGGGGTGCTCTGATGGCTCAATTGGAAAGTCCATCAAAACCTAATGATTTGATGGATGAGATCTTGAGGCTCTCATTGGAGGAAGAAAATTGGACAGTCAAGATGAGCAGTACAATGTAGTTTTAAAGCGGTATTACGTTGATGATAAATATGATTTTTCGCGTTTTGATTGTGGTGAAAAATCATTTAATGAGTTCCTCACTAGTGGGAAAATTGATAGGGAATTAGAGATGAAAATTACTATTCC
>NZ_WEKT01000112.1:0-2993 GCF_009874545.1 Vibrio eleionomae
TTCTCTCAAAGCGGAGGTGCATTCTAGCGATTTCGTTGTCAGTGTCAAACACTTTTTTCAACTTTCTCATTCGAGCGTCTTATCCTCTTACTGACTTATCCTCTTACTGAACCGCTGAAGCCTTGTGGCGTCTGCCGTGTCAGTGAGGGCGCATTATAGGGAGTTCTTAAAACTTGGCAAGACCAAATCTTACTTTTTTATAAAAAAACGATTCGTTTGTTCACTTTAACGCCATAACGCTGTTTTTATCCACTAAACTCCTATTTTTATGGCAAAGAAATGGGTATTTAATTCTAAGATTATTTTGGACGCCCCCGATATCATATTCTCTTTTATGTTTTAATTACCTAAATAACGAACAAATTAATCATCAGAATGAAACGCATGATGTTCATATTTGAGTCATTCATATGTCATTCGGTGATCATAATAAATTGCTAGTTTCCGAGCTCTGGTCATTAAGACCTAAACATTTAATGTAAGGAAACAATTTATTATGCTCCGAATACATAACCCTTTCGCATTAACATTACCCATAGTTGCAAGTGCAGTATTAACGGCTTGCTATGATCAAAATACGACTTATTCTAATCCTGGAGTTCCAGCTGGTGTCTCATACGAACAAACTGTAGCGGAACCGACCCTAACCGGTAATGAATTAACCATTGTCGATAACCTTGCCACCAATAACATAGCTGATTCGACAGGCTTTTCAGAGGATACCAACCCAATGCTTCAAATCTTAAGCGGGTTTGATGATATTTATTTAATGGGTCAATCAGATTGGGAAGATGGGACGTCCGCAACTAATTCAACAAGCGAGATTTTTTCAGTCGTTAATTTCTCCAACGCTCGCATCCTCAACGACACGGTGTGGCAAGAAAACTATGACTATGTAGCAACATTAACAGAACCCGGGGAAACATCACCAGATCTAGACCGTACTTCTCCTTCAGTTTTAGTCCATGCCTATTTAGATGATCAGCGAGAAAAAGGCTTTAGTATCACATCAGGATTAGGGCCTTTAGCGAATATTTATCGCAATGCGGCAAATTCAACCTCTCCATATAGTATCAATGATGCAGATGAGGGGACTATTGATGTGCAAACCGATGCTTCTACTTCTTACACTATTGATATCGATTCTGGGACTCTTTGGGATAGCGACCAAGGTTACGGATCACTCGCAACAAATTATGGTACTTACGGTTCTGAAGAAAATGGCGATCTTGGATATCTAGTCGATCTATTAGACGTCATTAAAAATTACGGTGTATCAACAGAGCCAGCCAAATATCATTTTCTGTCTCCACGCCCTTGGCGCATTAATACTAGTTACGGCATCCTAGATTTTACTGATGGTGGGACATCTGACAGTAGTGTTGATTCAGATTCAGTCGCTGTTGATACCGCATTTGCAGATAGTACGCTCTATGCACCAACATGTGTAGGGGCAGACGACACTACTGAAACAACAAAATACTATGAAACCACTGACCCCGATACCGGAAGTGGTGATACAGCATTGCTACACCCCATCACTGCGCTTATCTGCGCAGGCCGTCAAATCTATGCCTCTGATGGTGCAAATAATAAAGAATACAGCGAAGCGATGGACGATGGACTTTCTATCTCGGCCTATTACTCATCGCGCGCTAAAGATGGTGCTTTCCCAAGTGGCCATACTGCAGAAGCATTTGACCGAGGATTAGGGTTAGCCTATGCCATACCATCACGATTCTCACAGATGGTCGCTCGATCAGCCGATCTAGGTGAAAACCGTATTGTGGTTGGAATGCACTCCCCGCTTGACGTAATCGGAGGGCGTATATTTGGTACTGCCGCAACTGCAGCCGTCTTATATAACAACGCCGATGCTGCAGCTCTTGCGCTTAACCAAGCCAACTCGTACTTCGAAGAAAAGGCCAGTGACGCAGGGTTTGAATCGATTATTGATTTCGCCAATTGTGTACAAGAGGATACGTGTGATGACAGTGAATATAGTGATGACTACAGCGATCATGACGCTATAAAAGAAACCTATAAAAAATACATGACCTATGGCTTTACTAAACTGGATGAAACCAGTGCAGATCCTGAAGTACCTAAAGGTGCCGAAGTGCTGCTTAAAAGTCGCCAACCCTACTTAACCGCTGCTCAACGCCGTGCTGTTCTTGCAACAACCGAAATAGATTCTAACTACCCTGTTATTAATGAATCTCGCGGTTGGGGACGAATTAACCTCGTTGATGCCGCCGATGGATATGGTGCCTTTAATGGCGATGTCAATGTCGATATGGATGCTTCTGATGGTGGTTTTAGTCAATACGACCGCTGGCGTAATGATATTTCCGGAGTCGGTCGCTTGAAAAAATCAGGCACGGGGACACTATCTCTAGAAGGAAATAACTCTTATACCGGTGGCACCTATTTAACCGAAGGGGAGCTCGTTGCTGCTTCTCAAACAGCATTTGGTACTTATACCGTTTATCAAAATGCGGGGACATTGACAGTTGCAATAGAGAAAGGTGCATCAGATAGCTCGCATGGCACATTATCTGTATCTGACTATGTTCAAGAAGCTGGCTCTTTATCATTGAACCTCGCAGATAATGCAAAGATTAGTGCCGATAATGGCATCTTCATCGATGGAGGCTTATTAAGCTTAACCGTGCCTGCGCTGAATTATGCAACGACCTATACGATCATGTCAGCTGGCGGCATTTATGGTACTTATGACACAGATAATGTAACGGTAGTAGATACAGAGGGAAACAGTGATTACTCGGTGTCCGTCAATTACAATGACTCAACAGTTCGCGTAACCATCACTCCAGATAGCGGTACTCTATAAACAATAATACCAATCGCACTAATTTTATGATCTAATATCAGCTTCAATAGGAGCTGATATGAACACCCCTGACTTCCCAAAACTTATTCGTGAAACATCCGATGCGAGGATGCGTACGAGACTTCTTGCTATATCTCAT
>NZ_WEKT01000113.1:0-2958 GCF_009874545.1 Vibrio eleionomae
CGCCACATGTGTGTATCACTGATATCGAATGAAAAAACGTTCAAAGGTGGAGTAAAACGCAAAAGGAAGATGGCCGGAATGAGTGAAGCGTATTTAGAGAAGGTTCTCGCAGCCCTTTAATGATGGGCACCTTCATGCTTTTGCCCTGCAAAACCAGCTTTCCATTAGTCATCTTAGCTATTAATGACGGTGAGTTAATTGGAGCTGCACAGATAAAATTGCACCAAATGCCAATTTATCCCGAAAAAGAGCATTGGTTAGCGGGGGGGTATGTTAAACCAGAATACAGAGGTCAAAACATTTCAAATACTCTACTAACTGAACTTGATAATATTGCAATAAATCTAGGGGTTAAAATACTTCATTTACAAACAGAGCATTTAGATGGTGGCTTGTACTCTAAGTGTGGTTGGCAAGCGGAGGAAATCGTCAATCACAGAAATATTGATGTTATGGTAATGTCGAAAGTGTTGAGCGCGTAGCCACATAACAAGAGCTATGGCGTCATACGAGTAAGGAAAATTCGGAATATGGACATAAAAATAGACGATTTGTCAGGTATTGAAGTGATCAAATTACTCAATGAACATTTATCGGATATGCACGCGACATCGCCTCCTGAAAGTGCTCACGCTTTGGATGTTGATGCGCTTAAATCCCCAGATATCACATTTTTTAGTGCTTGGCTTGGCGGTGATCTGCAAGGTTGCCTAGCTATCAAACAGTTAACCCCTCAGCATGTCGAACTTAAGTCAATGAGAACTTCCAACTCATCACGCAAGTCAGGCGTAGCGACTAAACTGCTTACTCATGCTATTAACTTTGCAAGTGACAAAGGCTATCAAAAAGTTAGTTTAGAAACGGGTACTCACGAGTTCTTCCTACCAGCAAGAAATCTTTACGAAAAATTTGGGTTTACTTATTGCGAGCCATTTTCTGACTACAAAACTGATCCACATAGCCATTTTATGACGCTGGATTTGGTAGAAAAATCGTATAACAAGAGCAAGCATCAGACAAATTAATCGATTAGGCTCTTGTGGTTTAAAGCTAACTGTTTGCTGAGACAGTAAACAAAATACGGTTCATCGCGGATTAGCGTTATGCACCAAAGTTCGGATGAACGTCCATGCTTTTGTGCAATATCCTGATAATTAGGATATTCTGGCTGCCAATTTGTTGATAAAAAATAACGTGACTTCCTTGGGGAAATTTCCGATATCCTTCTCTGATATCGTCACAGGTTTTGCCAATATCAGGATTTTCTGCAAGTAGCCAAAAAGATTCGTCAAATTGTTTAAGATAAACGTTACGCTGCTCTCTGCCCCAACGTCGGGAAGTAAAGAGGGCGATGTCTTTTAAATCTGACTTCGCCTTTTTGGTGAGCTGGAATGGTTTCATTTTCTTTCTTCGTTATCAAGTTCATTGATAAACGAATCAAGGTCATAGTCAGCCATGCCGCTTTCTTCGCCTTCAACCAGAAGTTGGCGTAGTGTATTCATTTTGGTTTCTTGGGTTTCAAGCAAGCGTAAAGCAGAGCGAATTACTTCACTTGCAGAACCATAGCGTCCACTTTTGATTTGGCTTGCAATGAAACTATCGAAGTGTTCGCCTAAGGTAATACTCGTATTTTTAGCCATCACAGCCTCCTTAGTACCAAGTAATACCTAATTATGGTATCGAAAGAACTTCGGTGCAAGTGGAGGCGCATAAGAATCGCAGTAATTGACAAAAATACGTGTCATGATTTTTACAACAGTGTTTAGCGTCATAAGCTTTGAGGAAAATGATGAAAAGTATCATCGAGCAAGCAATTAAATTACGGAAAGAGACTAAGTATCACGAATCGAGAGCTTTGCTAAAAACGCTGTTAAACGATGACACTTATTCAGCTAGGGCTCACTTACAAATTGCTTGGTCATATGACAATGAAGGTAAAGAGCAAGAAGCAATTACTCATTATCTATCATCTCTTTCAGGTCTGTTATCGTCGCTAGAAAGGTTCGATGCTTTGTTTGGGCTAGCGAGTACCTATCGAAGCCTTGGCATGTATTCGGAGGCGCTACGTTACTTTGAACAAACTCGAAGAGAGTACCCTAGTTCTATTGAAGTTGAGCCTTTTTATGCCATGTGTCTTTACAACTTGGGGCGCCATAAAGAAGCAACATCATTACTACTCGATCTTTTAGTATCAACCACGAACAGTGATGCAATCAAAGGGTATCAGAGAGCAATTTCTTTATATGCACAAGATTTAGATAAAAAGTGGTAATACAAAACGCGCTTATAACAAAGCGCTGATTACACCTTTCAATGCGATAATTTAAGTAGTATATGAAAAATCAAGAAATTGAAATTAGAAAGAATAAAAGAACAATTATTTTTCTACATGGTGGGCCAGGTTTTGATGATTATCTAGAATCATATTTTTCAACTTTAAATGATACATTTAATTGTGTCTTTTATAGTCAAAAAAAAGGCCCTAATATAGTTATAGATGAATTAATAGAAGAAATAGATTTATTAGTAAATAAATGCGAGCATAAACCCATAATATTAGGGCACTCATGGGGTGGAGTTCTCGCATTAAAATATATATCTTTATTTAAAAATAAAATTTGTGGCTTAATCCTAATGAATACAGGGTTGAATACTGAACAATGGCTACAATATAGAGAAACGCTAAAATCATTAAAGCTTGAAGACGCTGAGCCTGAAGATATTTTTATGACAGAAAAAGAAAAATTAATAGGATTAACTTTTTTTGAAAATGTGTCTAGAACATTATCCGTGGATACTTTTAGTTCAATATTTGAACAGTTTTTATCAAGCTTTGATCTAATTAATGAATTGTCAGCAATTTCTTTTCCAATTTTGAATATTTTTGGAGGAAAGGACCATCGTTTTCCAGTAGAGATTGCAAGATCTTTTAAAAAATTTAATCCAAATATCATTGAG
>NZ_WEKT01000114.1:0-2920 GCF_009874545.1 Vibrio eleionomae
GCTGCTAATAACCTAATATCTACATCACCAGTAGGTGGCTCTAAAGAGCTAGCTGATGCATTTAATGAATTTAAAAAAGAGATATTGAATAACAACACTACACTAAACCTTTCGAATCCTTCTGATCTAGAAATGTTTATGGGAACATTAGGAAAAATATGGGATTTTTTTAAAGATCCCAATGTCTTGAATAGCAAATATTTTTTGGCTGTATCAGCTCCTACATTACGAGTGGCTGAGAATTTAAAAAATATTATGAAAGGATCTATTGTAGATATTTGGGATAAAATTAATGAGGCCGTCCATTTTTGTTCATCTATTATAGGTGAATCTAAAAATGCATATACTATAGCATCTAATAAGATAGCTTCTCATTTAAGAGGTTTATCAATACTCCATGCATTTAAGAACAATTTTACTATTGAATATGATGAATCGATTAAAAACTTTAATAATGATATCAAGAATAAAATTTCCATTTTAGACAGAAAATTAAAATCTGAAGTAAATAAACTTAATATCAAGTTAAAAAATAATATTATAGATAATAAACATTATAATAATTTATTAAATAATGTATATGAATCTCTAAATTACGCAAAAGAAAGATCTAAACTTATATTTTCTTTGGAACTACCAATAAAATTTAAAGATAGTGACCTCAATAATAACTTTAAAAAATTATGGAATACCTCCTTTAAGTCATACTTTGATAAATCAATAAAAGTTGGAGCCTCTTACTTAGATAAAATGGGAGGTATGGCAACTGTACTCTCATTATTTTCAGCTATAAAGCTGATTTATGTTACATCTAATTACAGTAAGAAAAATGACCCAGAAAAAGGTCTTATGGAAGATCCTGCGGATAGAGAAATGCTCTATGTTTCTTTATGGACAGTAAATGCCTTTTCTATGGTAAATAAGACACTTTTTGAAAAGAAAGTGAATTCTTTAATGCCTGAACTAACTAACGAAACTCGCAAATCTTTGTTAGAAAAAGGCTTAAAAACGGGTGTAAGAACCCAAGAAATGATTTTGGCAAGAGCGCTAGTTAAACGGATCATATTGGTAGAAGTCACCATGATTTTAGCCTCATTTTCAGAATCATTCGACAGCCTTTTACAAGCTAGAAATAATGAAAACACAGATATTGAAAAATATTTATATTCTATAAAATTGGTAACTACGGTTATAGGGGGAGTGTTATCAATATATAGCTTAGGACTTTACTTTAGTGGTAGTAGTGCAATTGGGGCTTTAACACTTCCTTGGTTTAGTGGTGTAATAGCGGTTGCTGGTATTGGATATATTATAGTCAGTATGATTTTATCGAGTATTGCGCTAGGTGAAGTGACTAAATGGGTAAGAAACTCCACTTGGGGGACAAAGCCTCTCGGTTGGTCTAAAGCTGTGGAAATGGGTAAATTAGATGAAATTTATCACAAACCGATTGTTGAATTACAAAAAATAAATGAACATCGTATATCTAAATATCGACCTCAAACATTGACCACCGGTCAGTGGAAATTGGCAATAGAGGTACCTAAATTTTTGGAAGATAAATTTGTTAATATAAAAATCGTATTAGGGGAGCGTGATATGAATCACATACCAAAAACTCTCAATTACAATGATATAAAGGAAGGGAAATGGACTAAAAAATTTGAAAACGGAAACCCTATATTTAATATAGAATTACCAGGTACCTTCAGTGAAAAGGTGACAGTATTTATAAGCTATCCATCTCGATGGGCTGGTGGTGATGACATAATGTACTCTGCATGTAGCTATGATTACACACTTAAAGACGCGAAAGAAAATGATAAAAAAAATAATATTTCAAAAGTAGACCGACCTATAACATGGCGAGATGAATTTAAAAAAAGCGGTAGTATATTATTTGGTATAAATCTAGTTTTATTTGTGTTTATATCGTTGCCTGAATATATATTCACAATTGTTAAAGATGGAGATTATACTCTAGAAATATTTATTTATTTATTTTTTAATATATTTGGATTTTTATTTATGAGATACTTGGCTTTAGCCAATATTTTATATGAGTATGATATAAAAAAATCTGGTATTCATTGTAGATATACTCAAGATATACCAGAAGTATGTTATAAAGTAGCAAGAGGAATCGGGTGGTTTGGAGTGCTGGTCTGCTTTATCGCCCTTTTTTATGTTGGCCCATTAGCGTTTTTTGGTATGGGCGCATCAGCATTATTATCATTTAAGCAAGTGAATTTTAGAAAAGAGTTCCAAGAGAAGTTTGTTTTTTTTGACGATCATATGATGATTTTTGATATAGAGGGAAATAATAAGTTTTATCTTACGAGTAACCCGGATTTTACTAACAATTTTTTGTTCGGTTCAGAAGACAAATTATCGGTTATAGATAGAATATCAGATAGAATTCCCTTAATTGATAAGTATGAATTGAAAAAAGAGAGAGATTATACAAATCATCCAGTTATGACAAAACTTAAAGAAGAGTACAGACAGTCAGTAATGTAGTAATTCGTGAGGTTTGACGTGGAAAATTACTATCAAATATACTGATTTTAAAAATGATATATTTGCAGAAATCAAAAGGTAAACTCGTCATCTGCCCTGTTCAGGAGCTGATATGAGTGATTGTGATCATACGTTCTTAGAAGCGGCATAATTTAGATAGTTAATCTTTATTTGTACTGCTAAATACTGAATAATTAAAATGTTGCGATTGATTTAGACTTCACCCCAATAATTGGATGTGCCAATTATTGGGGACAGGGCAAACGCATGAAACCCCTTGGTTTTAAAGGCCTGTAGAAAAGGTTATTTTTGAAGAGTCGCTCAGTTTACCATCATCAAATAAACCTTAACTCACAATAAGTTAATTGATCATGATGATCAACAAGTTCCTTATTATGAC
>NZ_WEKT01000115.1:0-1481 GCF_009874545.1 Vibrio eleionomae
ATTTTTATAAGTTATTGATAGTTATAGTTTCGATGTTGGCATCTCTCTTGCTCTTAATACTAGGCATATCCAAGCAATATTGGAGTTGCTGTTAGGTGGCAGGTAAATCAATATAGTCAACAAACTGGTAACGTCAAAATAAAGGGTATAGCGAATAATCGCATTTACTATAAATAAGAAAGGAATTTGTAATGCCAACTCCATGTTATATTTCTATCGAAGGTCAAACTCAAGGGCTTATCACTGCTGGTGCATGTACAGCAGATTCAATCGGTGATTCTTACGTAGAAGGTCACGAAGACGAAATGCTGGTTCAACAGTTTGACCATAACGTCACTGTTCCAACTGATCCTCAATCTGGTCAGCCTGCTGGTCAACGTGCACACAAACCATTTAAATTCACTGTATCGCTGAACAAAGCGGTTCCTTTGCTATATAACGCATTGGCATCTGGCGAAAAAATGTCTTCAGTGACGCTAAAATGGTACCGTACTTCTATCGAAGGTAAGCAAGAAAACTTCTTCACTACTACGCTAGAAAACGCATCAATCGTTGATATCCGTTGTGAAATGCCACACTGTCAAGATCCGACTAAATCTGACTTCACGCAAAACCTAACTGTGTCTTTGACTTACCGTCAAATCACTTGGGATCACGTGAACGCGGGTACATCTGGCTCAGACGACTGGCGTAAACCAATCGAAGCATAATTGACTGCGAATAATACGAATAGCGGTTGTAGCTGATGCCAACTAAGGCATTAGAGACATGCTTTATTCAATATAAAGCGCTGACATTGGTCAGCGCTTTTTGTTTGCATTTCTAGATAAAGTCTTTGCACATTGTGCCGATAAAGTAGTAATCACAATGGATAAAGGCGTGATTATGAAACGATCCACCACATTAGTTAGCGTATTAAGCGGCTTATTATTTTCTAGTTATTCTTTTGCAGCGCAAACATCAATTGCTGATTTGATCGCGCAATCACCGGCAAAACAGTTGACGTCATTATGTGGTAGTGACGCGATGAGTGAGTTATGCGCAAGTCAGGCCGAAGCGTTTCGAAATCATATAGTTAATCAGAATCAACTCAATGTTGAAACAATGCAGAATCAAGCAACGACAGTGTTTGATAATACCTTGAAACCACTTATTGATGCATTACAAAGTGGTGCCCAATAGTCTCTACTCTTCCTCACGTCGCTTCGCTAACGTGCCTAATGAAATGGTTCTACTTGCGTTAAAAGCTTGACCTAGGCACGTTGATGAAGCTACGAATCCTGCATCTTAAGCTCATTTGGGTATAAATACTTTATTACTATCGTTAATATAGTTTGTTAATCTGATTGATAATATTAATCCGGTTTATAATCCCGTATTTCCTTTTATTTTTAATTTTATATTCCTTTATCCATACTTGTTAATTTTAATTGGATAATTCTGTTTTATATGAAACTGTATTTATTTGTCGTTAATAGACA
>NZ_WEKT01000116.1:0-1452 GCF_009874545.1 Vibrio eleionomae
TCTTCCCGCGAGTCCAAATACGCTTTATGCCGCTGACTGGGTTGATTGGTTTAGTTTTCTGGATAAAGAGAAGCGGTCTTTCTATTCGACATACGCAGAGGCCAGCCAAGCAGCGATAGGATTGGGCATTCAATCGTTTCAAGAATATNAGCAGCGTTACAAAGAAGATNTGCGTCTTCCCGCGAATCCAAATAAGCTTTATGCCGCTGACTGGGTTGATTGGTTTAGTTTTCTGGATAAAGAGAAGCGGCCTTTCTATTCGACATACGCAGAGGCCAGCGAAGCCGCAATAAGATTGGGCATTCAATCGGGGCCAGAATATAAGCAGCGTTACAAAGAAGATGTGCNTCTTCCCGCGAGTCCAAATACGCTTTATGCCGCTGACTGGGTTGATTGGTTTAGTTTTCTGGATAAAGAGAAGCGGTCTTTCTATTCGACATACGCAGAGGCCAGCCAAGCAGCGATAGGATTGGGCATTCAATCGTTTCAAGAATATCGCTTTATGCCGCTGACTGGGTTGATTGGTTTAGTTTTCTGGATAAAGAGAAGCGGTCTTTCTATTCGACATACGCAGAGGCCAGCCAAGCAGCGATAGGATTGGGCATTCAATCGGGGCCAGAATATCAGCAGCGTTACAAAGAAGATGTGCATCTTCCCGCGAGTCCAAATACGCTTTATGCCGCTGACTGGGTTGATTGGTTTAGTTTTCTGGATAAAGAGAAGCGGTCTTTCTATTCGACATACGCAGAGGCCAGCGAAGCCGCGATAGGATTGGGCATTCAATCGGTGCAAGAATATNAGCAGCGTTACAAAGAAGGTGTGCGTCTTCCCGCGAATCCAAATCAGGTTTATGCCGCTGACTGGGTTGATTGGTTTAGTTTTCTGGATAAAGCGAAGCGGCCTTTCTATTCGACATACGCAGAGGCCAGCGAAGCCGCGATAGGATTGGGCATTCAATCGGGGCAAGAATATAAGCAGCGTTACAAAGAAGATGTGCGTCTTCCCGCGAGTCCATATAAGCTTTATGCCGCTGACTGGGTTGNTTGGTTTGGTTTTCTGGATAAAGCGAAGCGGTCTTTCTATTCGACATACGCAGAGGCCAGCCACGCAGCGATAAGATTGGGCATTCAATCGTTGCAAGAATATAAGCAGCGTTACAAAGAAGATGTGCGTCTTCCCGCGAATCCAAATCAGNTTTATGCCGCTGACTGGGTTGATTGGTTTAGTTTTCTGGATAAAGAGAAGCGGCCTTTCTATTCGACATACGCAGAGGCCAGCCACGCAGCGATAAGATTGGGCATTCAATCGGGGCCAGAATATAAGCAGCGTTACAAAGAAGATGTGCGTCTTCCCGCGAGTCCAAATACGCTTTATGCCGCTGACTGGGTTGATTGGTTTAGTTTTCTGGATAAAGAGAAGCGGTCTTTCTATTCGACATACGCAGAGGCCAGC
>NZ_WEKT01000117.1:0-1391 GCF_009874545.1 Vibrio eleionomae
GTATCTTTCTATCCAAGATATCTATTTCATTTTATACAATATCAACTATTATAATTTTAGGTATTTTTGCTAACGATACAGTCCTTGGTTATTATACATCTGCAAACAAGATAATAGAGGCGATGAAAGGTTTATATCAACCTATATCTCAAGCTATTTACCCATTGGTTTCAAGAAAGATAAATAATGATATTTTGGATGGAATTAAATTTATAAGAAAAGCGGCATTATTTATTTGTAGCATCTCTTTTATAGCCTCGTTAGTAGTTTTCTTTAATTCAGGTTTGATCATTAATATATTATTAGGTGATCAATATTTTCATTCAATAGACATACTTAAAATAATGGCTTTCGTTCCGTTTTTGATTGTTGTAAGTAATATTTTAGGTGTTCAATTAATGTTGAATTTAGGTTATAAAAAACAGTTTTCTATAATTACGCTTTTAGCGGCTCTGCTGGGAGGAGTATTAAGTTTAATACTAATACCTATATATAAAGCCGAAGGCACAGCTTATGTAATATTGACTGTGGAAATATTTGTTACGCTGGTTATGGGGACATTCATTTATCTTAAAAGGGAAAAATATTATGATGCGAACTGATTCAGTTTGTGCTGTTATTGTAACCTATAACCGATGTACACTGTTGCCTCGTTGTATTGACTCGGTTTTCGAACAGAATAAAAAAGTAGATAGAATTGTAATCATCAATAACAATTCAACCGATGATACAGATAAATGGATTTGTGATAATACCTGTAGACTGAAATATGATAATGATGTAAATAATAAAAACTTCTCAAAACAAGTAGGCTTTTTAAAAAGATATGAAGAAGTTATTGACGTTATTTATATTAAAATGAATGTTAATTCAGGAGGCGCTGGTGGATTTTACACTGGTCTAAAAACTGCGTTTGATGAGAGTAAAAGTGATTGGTTTTGGCTGATGGATGATGATGGCAGAGCAGATAGCCAGTGTTTGAATACCTTGCTATGTTCGGCTAACGAAAATAAACTTCTAGCTATTAATCCATTAGTTATAGATATTGATAATAATGATTTATTATCTTTTGGTTTATCCAATGAAATTAAATCAAAATCTCAAGCAATGTCATCCTGTGAAAATAACGGATTAATTTATAATAAAGCTAATCCTTTTAATGGAACATTACTTAATAGAAAACTAGTTGATGATATTGGATTCATAAAAAAGGAAATGTTCATATGGGGAGATGAACAGGAGTATTTTTTAAGAATTAAGAAATTTGGTTTTCAATATGCAACGGATACGAATTCTAATTTCTATCATCCTACTAGTAAAACATCCTTTAGGACTTCATTGTTTGGTTGGAAAGTTGAAAGTAAACCTGAAAATCTTGAAATGAATTATTT
>NZ_WEKT01000118.1:0-1340 GCF_009874545.1 Vibrio eleionomae
GAGGTAGTCTTAGAGGTAGTCTTAAAGATATTTATTTATCATAATCAACTTATAATGAAATTAAATTCCGTTGGTTAGTATGCTCAAATCATTTTCTGTCAGCAATTTCCGTTCACTTAAAAACGTAATCATTCCATTGAGTCGGCTCAATGTCGTGACTGGTCCTAATGGCAGTGGTAAGTCGAACCTCTATAAATCACTGCGACTGTTATCCGACGTAGCAAAAGGTAACGTTGTATCCTCGATAGCTTATGATGGTGGTATCCTCTCTTCATTTTGGGCTGGCCCCACCAGTTTTACCAAAGCGGAATTAGCTGGTAAAAGTGACGTTCAAGGCAAGCATGAAAAGGCATTGACTCGTATTGACCTTGGATTTTCTAGTGATGATTTTGGCTTTTGTATTTCTTTGGGCCTTCCGACTCCCCCTGTTGGTGGAGGGAGCGATCCAACAATGTTTACCGCTGATCCTGTGGTTCGTCGAGAATGTATCTGGGCAGGAGATTACTATCGACCTGCTAGCTGCTTAGTGGATCGTGTTGGTCCTGCCGCGAAGGTTAGACAAGGGCGTAGTTGGCAGGTTCATGCTCAGCATTTAGCTACATTCGACAGTCTCTTATCTGAACTTGCCGATCCTATGGCAGCCCCAGAGGTGTTTGCTGTCAAGAAGCAGATTGATAGCTGGCGTTTTTATGATTCCTTTCGTACGGATCGTGATTCTCCTATTCGTCAGCCGCAAATCAGTACTCGTACACCTGTTTTAAGCCACGATGGTCATGATCTGGTAGCAGCTTTACGTACGATCCATGAAATAGGGGATAGAGAAGGTATGCAGAGTGCGATTAGCGATGCATTCCCTGGTGCGAGCATCTCGTTTACCAAAGTTTATGAGTCGCGTTTTTCCCTCGAATTCAACCAACATGGTCTACTACGTCCACTGTCGCTCGCTGAGCTATCTGACGGGACATTGCGTTATTTGTTACTTGTTGCCGCTTTGTTGTCTCCTCGTCCGCCATCTTTACTGGTGCTAAATGAACCAGAAACAAGCCTGCATCCTGATTTGCTTCCTGCCTTAGGTCGTCTCATTATCAAAGCCGCTAATGAAACCCAAGTTTGGGTGGTTTCACATGCACAAGAACTCGTTTGGGCTCTGGAAGAATATCCCGAATGTAATGCCATTCGTCTAGATAAAGAGCTTGGGGAAACTTATACCAATCGCACTAATTTTATGATCTAATATCAGCTTCAATAGGAGCTGATATGAACACCCCTGACTTCCCAAAACTTATTCGTGAAACATCCGATGCGAGGATGCGTACGAGACTTCTTGCTATATCTCATTT
>NZ_WEKT01000119.1:0-1205 GCF_009874545.1 Vibrio eleionomae
AGACTACCTCATTAAAAACATTAAGAAAATTTAATAAATGAAGAAAGTTATCTTAAATGACATAAGCTTAGGGATAATTCTCATCACGGGTAATACAGCTTATACAAAAAAATGAATACAAAAATCTTTGCCATTGCTGCTAATGGCAGGGGGAACTGGGTCGGCATTCCGGAGATTCGACTGGACCAACAGTCCAGCTTCCAAGATTCGCAACTCCATTAATTAGATAACGAGTAGCTCTATCAATTAGGAACAATTCACCATGATTCAGACATAAAAAAGCCTTAGCATTTCTGCTAAGGCTTCAATTATGGCAGGGGTGGAGAGATTCGAACTCCCAACACGCGGATTTGGAATCCGCTGCTCTGCCAATTGGAGCTACACCCCTAAAGTAAGTGGCGGAACGGACGGGATTCGAACCCGCGACCCCCGGCGTGACAGGCCGGTATTCTAACCAGCTGAACTACCGCTCCGCTATGTTCAGTTGCATCTAAATAAAGTCTTATAGTTAATCACTGCTTTATCTAGAAATTTGCTTGTAAATTATAAAATCTAAAAGCAAGGATTAAAGCCTGGCGATGACCTACTCTCACATGGGGAAGCCCCACACTACCATCGGCGCGATTTCGTTTCACTTCTGAGTTCGGCATGGGATCAGGTGGGTCCAAAATGCTATGGTCGCCAAGCAAATTCTTGTTGTTACCGCTACGCAGCAACAATTAATTCAGAAAGCTGTCGTTCTCACACAATCAAGTGTCTCTTATATNGAGTCCGATACAAAACCTTTTTGGTGTTGTATGGTTAAGTCTCACGGGCCATTAGTACAGGTTAGCTCAACGCCTCACAACGCTTACACACCCTGCCTATCAACGTTCTAGTCTCGAACAACCCTTTAGGACGCTTANAGCGCCAGGGAAGACTCATCTCAGGGCTCGCTTCCCGCTTAGATGCTTTCAGCGGTTATCGATTCCGAACTTAGCTACCGGGCAATGCGTCTGGCGACACAACCCGAACACCAGAGGTTCGTCCACTCCGGTCCTCTCGTACTAGGAGCAGCCCCCTTCAATCTTCCAACGCCCACGGCAGATAGGGACCGAACTGTCTCACGACGTTCTAAACCCAGCTCGCGTACCACTTTAAATGGCGAACAGCCATACCCTTGGGACCGACTTCAGCCCCAGGATGTGATGAGCCGACATCGAGGT